>JANTGL010000012.1 GCA_024762915.1 Bacteroidales bacterium
AATCGGTTACCATTGCCAAATCCGGTTGAATTTCTTTCCAGGTCATAACCGATAAATTTGGGTGTTTTAAAGAAATCTCGCTTTTAACTTTTTCAAGCATTTTTTTATCCGTAATTCGGATAGCAATTTCATGAGCCGTATTTTCAGAAAAGCCGGTTAATCGAGCTAAATCGGTTTTTTTCACAAAAACATTTGTTTCGTCAAGCATGGCGTTTGCCGTATTAAAAATCCCGGCAACACGAAAAGCTCCGCCTGTCATTGTTCCGTCTTTTTCCTGAAAGGTAAGAACGACTTTTGACCGGAGATGTAATTTTAATTTTTCGGCTAGTTTTGAACTGATTAAAATCGGATTTCTTTTTGTGTTTTCAAAATAACTTCCCAAACTGTCCGGAATTTTATCGTAAATATCCGTAACGGATTTTTCTTTTTCCGGATTTATTCCGTTAATCACAATACCGACGGCGGCTTCCGGAGAATTGGCCATTCCTATAATTTTCATTCGAGAACAAACGGATTTAACTTCCGAGATTTCCGAAATCTCTTTTTCGAGCTTATCGGAATTTTCAATGACATATTTTGCTTCATTGTTTTCCGAATATTTCGGATGATGAATTTGAATTTCCGAGACATAATCATTGATGGCATCTTTAACATGTTGGTCGGAAGAACCGAACATAATTCCGACGGACAGAATTCCGCCGATTAAACCCAAGGTAACCGCAATCATTACAATGGCACTTCTGAGTTTATTTCGCCAAATATTTTTCCAAGCTATTGAGAGTAACATATTTTTGAATTTTTATTTTTATAACAGATTAAATTAAGCCCGCATCGCATTCACGGGTTTTAAAGATGAAATTTTAAACATCGGATACGTTGCCGAGATTAATACAATAATTCCGACAATTATCAATTGAGCATACATATATCCGGTGTCGGATGAAAATTGGATAACCGGTTCAAAACCGTTCTTTGCATACATTTCTGCCATGGTTCCTGACAGTACAATCGGATTTATTGAATAATAAAAAATAATCGGAAGACTTGCCGCAAAACCCAAAACCACACCGACAAATCCCAAGAAAATTGTCTCCAAAAAAACGGTCATTTCCAAACGAATTTTTTTCATTCCAACAGCCGTTAAAAGTCCGAATTCTTTTCTTCGTTCGGCAGTCATCATAATAACGGTTCCCAAAACCCCGAAACCGACAATCATATATAATAATCCCAGCATCACATAGCTGCTGACACTTTTTGTTTGAATAAGTTGTTTTAATTCCGGCAAAATTTCACCCCAATCTTGAACTTCGTATTTATCGAGATTAAGAAATCCGGCAATTTCAGATTTTACCGAAGCGGTATTTTTGTCTGCATCCAGTAATACGGCAATCCCGGTTAATTTATTTTCCGTTGAATATAATTCTTGGGCTTCTTTTAAAGAAATATAGACCAAACTGCTGTTAAGTCTCGGAGACGGAAAATGCAAAAGCCCTCTGATCGGATATTTTCCGGCTGCGGATGCTGCATGATATCCTTGACCGAGTAATATAATGGTATCGTTTACTCCCACTTCTAAAAAAGATGCTAATTTATCCCCGATTAATGCCCCTTTATCCTTGTTTGTCAGATAGTTCCCGAATGTTACTTTGTCGGAAATTTTTGTCATCTTGTTTTCTTCATCGGGAGAAATTCCGGTAACGAAACACCCTTTGGTATGATCTCCGGATGAGGCAAGCGCAAATGATTCTATTCTCGGAACAAAAGCTTTAACATGTTTCAAATTTTTTATTTTGTTGTTGTCTTCAAGGGCCGGTTCAAAAGAATTATTAATAATTTTTTCTTCGGAATAGCCTTTTTTATGAATTTGAATATGTCCGGAATAAGATGAAACCAAATTATCGGAAATTCTTCCGAAAGTTCCGATTTGCATCGAACGCATCATTAAACCGAAAAACACGGCAAAGAAAACGGATGCAGCCGTAATCAAGGTTCTTCTTTTATTTCGCCAAATATTTCGCCAAGCTACTTTCAGTATCATAATATTAAGTTTTAATTACGCATTGATTTAACGGGGTCAAGTTTAAAAATACGAATGACGGGGTATACAAATGCAATCAGGACAATTGCAAGAACGACTGTAATTTGACTGATCATAAAATGCAGATGAGTTGAAAAAGCCATCACCGGATCAAATCCGAAAGATTCAAACGCTTGACTTGCATCACCCGTAATATGAATCGGGCGTGTGCTGTAATAAAAGATAATAGGCAAAGAAACAAGAAAACCGGAAATAATTCCGACAAGCCCTAATAAGATTGTTTCATAAAAGAGCATTCCGATAAGTTTTGCTTTATTCATTCCTACGGCAATAATAACACCGAATTCTTTTTTCCGTTCGGCGGTCATCATTACAATGGTGCCGAACACCCCGAAACCGACAATCATATATAAAATACCGAGCATAAATTGACCGCTGACATTATCACTTTCGATGGCTTGCTTTAATTCGGGAGTAATTTTTTCCCAAGACATTACTTCAAACTTATTTAAATCAACTTTTTCTGAAATGGCTTTTTCTGCCGCATCAATATCATCAGAATTTTTAAGCAAAATTGACAATGAACTTAACATTCCGGGTGCTGAATATAAATCTTGTGCTTCATGTAAGTTAATGTAAATCATTTTATTATTCAAATCCGGAGAATTTAAATGAATAATACCGCGAACCGGATATTTTCCGGCTGCCGTTGCCGCATGATAACCTTGCCCCATCAGCACAAGGGTATCTTTAACAGAAAGTTTAAGGAAAGAAGCTAATTTTTCGGAAACCAAAACACCCGGATTATCTTCGGAGAGATAGTTTCCGGCAACAATTTTATTTGAAAGTTTTGTCATTTGATTTTCCTCTTCGGGTTTTATGCCGATTACCAGACTTCCTTTTGTTTGTTCTCCGAAAGAAGCCAAAGCAAAACTTTCCAAGCGCGGAACGATTTTATCAACCGATTGAATCGCGGAAACTTTTTTTTCGAGCTCAGGATTTTCCGGAAAGGTATTATTGATGATTTTATCGTCCCAATACCCGATTTTATGAATTTGAATATGTCCGGTATAAGAAGAAACGACATTTTTAATCATTTCGGCATAGGTTCCGAGTTGCATCGAACGCATGAAAACGGCAAAAAACACGGCAAAAAATACCGATGCGGCAGTAATTAGTGTTCGTCTTTTATTTCGCCAAATATTTCTTCGAGCTATTTTGAAACTGTTCATTGTGTTGTTTTTAAAGAAAAAAGACCGATTTTGTTATTTTACCCGTTTCATATTCTGTTGTGTAAAAAAGTTATCGCTAATCGGTACGTCAAAAATCATTGAATTGATATCAACAACTGTTTTATGATTCGGTTCATCTGCCGGAATAATTTCAATATGTGTCGGAATTTTTTTGTTTCCCATCATTTTAACCGAAGAGGCGATTTCTGTCTTTACCAAATAATCGTCTTCATCGTAATATTCCGATTTCATTTGATTGTATTCGTCTTTGCTGATCCATTTTATCAATTTTCCCCAAATAACAACGGCATCTTCTTTCGGTGTGAGTTCAATTTTCCAACAATCAATACCGTCAATTTTTTCGGAAGCGATAATTTTATGCGTGTAATCGTTAACAATTGAGGATTCTTTCAGAATGTCGTCATTCGTATAATCGGAACCCATCCAACCTTGCGACATCAAAGACGGCGGCATTTTGATTAAGCGGGAAATTTTAGGGTTCCATGTCCACATTTCATTTTGTCGTTTTAAAAACGTTTGTCCTTTTTCTTTAGCCGGATAAGTAATTAAGGCAAGAGAATAATCGCTGCCTTTTCCCCATGTTTTAAATTTTAAGGTTCGCTTCCAAGTCGGGCGAACAATGGTCATGGTCATTTCGGATTTTGCCGAATTTCCTCTGTATTTTTTATCGGCTTTTTTTATGATTTCTGTAGCATTTTGCGAAAAACAGGAGGAAACAATGAAAATTGCACTTAAAAAGAATATTGATTTTATGACTTTCATAATAGTTAAATTAGTAAATAAAGGGTATAAACTTTTTTGTATGATTTTTATATTCAGAAAATTGATTTTTGTATTTTTCCGCAAGGTAATTGTCTAATTTAGGAATGTTAAAGAAAACAAAAAAGAGAAATAAAAAGATTGGTATCCAAGCGGAATAAATGTTATGTGTTAATACTGAATATCCGATAACCCACAGTAAATCACCGAAATAATTAATGTGCATTGAATATTTAAAAAGATTTATTGTGTATAATTTTCCTTTGTTTGTCGGATCTTTTTTCCAAACGTATCGTTGATATTCAGAAAATGAGTTGAGGTATGAACCGTACAGAAAAATTAAAATTCCGAAATAATCAATCATCCCGATTGATGAAGGAGAACCGTATCCGAAAAATGCAAAACCGATGTAATATAAAGCAAAAGCAAGCGGGACACTGACGGTTTCTTCAAACGGAATACGGCGTTTTACAAACACAAACATTGCAAAACTAATTCTCAGAAATACAATAATAGAAAAGCTGAAAATAATTATTCTTCGCATCAGGTTTCCTTCTTGCAGATCAATCCCGAACCAATTGTAAATAGATGTACCGCCTTTTTTGAACGCAATAAAATAAGCAAAGTATAACAAAACCAATTCAAGGCCGATGATTATCAGTTTTTGAGGAATACTTTTTGCTTTTTTACCGTATAAATCCATTTTATTTGAATTTCTTTTTATAGTAGTTTATTACAGACGTTTCATATTTTTTCAGAGGAAGGATTTCCGGATTTCCGATAAACATAATTGTAATTCCTTTGATGAGAGCAGAAAATATGATTAGCTCTTCTTCGGGATTGTCACACTTATTTCGTTTAAAAAAATCTAAAAGCATTGATAAATAATGCTCACTTTTTTCTTCAAAATCTTTTCCGACAAGTTGAGATACATTCGGCTTTAACATTGTTACAGAAAAAAGTCTCCAAAAATTAACATTTTCTTTAACAACTTTAAAGTTTTGTTCAATAAAATAATAAAACTCTTCGTTTGTTAAAACCCCGTCATGATTCGGGTCAAAATATACCCAGATTTTATCATGAGCTTGTTTCATGATTTCTTTGAGTAAAGCTTCTTTGCTTTCAAAATAATTGTACAATAATCCTTTTGAAACTCCGGCTCTTTTAGTAATTTTGTTTATTGAAGAGGCGTGGTATCCTTGTTCGGCAAACTCCTCAAGAGCTGCATTCATGATCAATTCTTTTTTTGTTGTCCTAATTTCTTCAAATTGTTCTTCGGTTCTTGGACACATTTTTATTGTTTTTGACTGAACGTTTGGTCAAAGATATGATAAGTTTTTTTTATTTCAAAATAAAATGCAATAATATTTTTAACTTTGTTTAAAATATCAAAAACCGATGAAGTTCAAAGCATTAATTTTTATACTGTTTATTGTAATTCGATTAAATGCTCAAAAAGAGATAAAGATTGTTAAAATAGACAATTCCGAATATCCGCAAATTGAAATGCTGATAAAAAGCAACAAAAATCTTGATACAAGCAATCTCCAAATAGTTGAAAAAAAGCAAAAACTACATTTTTTGGCTTCGGATGTTCCTTATAAAGAAATAAAACATGAGCGACGCATTTTATTTTTAATTAATGAAACGGAAATTCAAACAATAAAAAATCTGTTGCGGGATGAAATTTCTAAATTAAAAAAATCTGATAAAATTAATATCGGAATTATGTCAAAAGGGAAAAACGGAAAGATAAAAATTCATTATACGGCTCCGGAATTTAGTGCAAATCATCAATTTTTCGTTTATCATATCGAACATTCTTTCTTTGAGTTTAAATTCCCTAAAAGCAATACTTGTAAAACGGAAAGCCGGATTCAGTCCTATTTGTTTTCGGGGAATAATGATATAAAAAATATCGGGATTATTATTTTGGGAAATCTGGCAGATAATGATTTAAACTTTTGTGCAGGAATACAAAAAAAAACACTTGCTCCGATTTATGTCTTACAAACAAGTCCGTTAATTAAAGAAAAAGAAGACAAAATTATTGCCGTTTGCATGAAATCCGGCGGGATGTATACGCAAAGTAAATCGGATAAGGACGGATTAAACGTTTTAAATCGTTACAATGAAGATATCTCTCTTGACCCGTTTAATACAAAATCGAACCTAAAAAAAATTACGTTTCAAATATCCGGGAAAAATAATAAAACAGGAATTACAATAAATTACGGGAAAGAGTCTCAACTTTTTACAATTCGGAAACCGAAGAGAAATGAATTATCACAAAAAGAACTTTTTTTAACGGTTTTTTCTTCCGTTTTATTGATATTTATCCTGTTACTTCTGCTTAAATACCGGAAATACAAGAAAAAAAACAACCGGAATGAGAACAACGCGATTGAATTGCAACCGATGAATATTACCATTCCGATAGAAATAAATATAAAGGGTAAGGGTTTAAATAAAAACTATTTTTTTGAAAAGCACTTAATCAGAATCGGAAGAAATAAGGATAATGATATTGTCATTCCCGATACAACCGTTTCGGGAAATCATGCCATTATTAATAAACAAGGGAAAGAATTTACAATTCAGGATTTGGGAAGCACCAACGGTGTTATTGTAAATCAAAAAAAGGTAAAGAAACATGTTCTTAAAACGGGAGAAAAAATAAAACTCGGCGGAATTGTTTTATATGTCAGATTTTAACATCTTATCTCTTGAATGTTTGTGTCTTTATTTCAAATATAAAATCCGGAACAGATTGAGGGATTAAAATTTCACCCTTAATTTTTTTAGGAATATAAACAGCACACATTGTTCCTTTAACATGATATAAATTTGAATGTTTTTCTTCGGGTGTTCCGTCTAAAATTCCGGCAAGAACCGGAAACCTTACTTTTTCGGGATTGTATGCATAATCGTGCCAAATAACGATTGAGTTTTCATGAGTTAAATATTTAAAAGTATTTTCCGTATCACTTTTAACAAAGTCGTAATGATGATTTCCGTCAATAAAAATTAAATCGAATTTTGTATTCAGTTCCGAATAATTAAATGTTAAAGAATTTCCTTTTAAATGAACAATATTTTCTTTTTCTTCTGAAAACAGACCGATTTGATTAATATAATCTTGTGAAAGGTTTAAGGCTTTCATTTCTTCATCCGACAAGTTTAAAGTAAAACATTTTTTTGCTACAGATGCGATATTTGCCGATGTTTCGCCGCGCCATGTTCCGAATTCGAAAAAAAAACAGTTATTAAAACTTGCAGCAGCATTTTTTAATAATAAAATATCCGTAATCAGTGAGCCGCCTTCGGTAAAAGAATATGGACTAACGGTTTTTTCCGTAATATCAAAAAGTTGCTCAGGTTTAACAACGGGCAAGCCGGTTGTTTTCTGATATTTTTTCAGAACATATTCATTCCAAACATCCGGAGTATTTAAAACGGTGTTTAATAATATTGGTTTCTTTAATATTAAACCGATTGCTTTTAAAGCTTTTGATAGTTTTGACATTTTATTTGATATTAATTTAAGAAATAAAAAAAATAATTGTCATAAATTTTTAAATAACAGATAAATTACTTGATTTTGAGAGAAAACAAAGAGAACTTTCATTAAGTTCTTCAGATATATACAGTTGTCCGTCATCACCAATTTCATAGAAATTATATTCCATTTTTCTAATTAATTCAGCTAGCATTTTTCTTGAAACATTTTGATTGTATAGAGTTTCGTCTTTTACTTCTATTAATATGTCCGGATTGTTCTTTTTCATAATTTCTTTCATCCCTTTAAGAACAGAATATTCTGCACCTTCAACATCAATTTTGATTAAATCAGGAAATTTTGCTGTTTTTGAAAATTCGTCAAGAGAAATTGTTTGAACATTTTCAGTTATACCGGAGAAATTATCCGGTTTTTCTATTGAACTCATTCCTCTGTTTTTTTTATCTGAAACAAATAGTTTTATAGTTTTATTGTTTTTATTTGATACTATATTAGGAACAATTACCACATTCTTAAAATTATTTAACTCAATGTTTGCGTGAAGTTTTTTTCGATTGTTGCTATCAGGTTCAAAAGCATAAATGGTTCCGTTTTCCCCTATTCTTTTTGCTGCAAGAAGGGTATAATAACCAATATTAGCACCAACATCATAAAAAACCGTATTTATATTAATATAATTTTTGAATAAAACGGTTTCCTTTAATTCATATGTTCCAAGAAAATATATTTGCTGTTGTAACCATTCGTCAAGAGATAAAATAATTTTTATATCATTATCATATTTTGTTTGAATTACCAAGTTTTTGAAGATATTATATTTATTGAGCCTTAAAATGATTGCAAAATATTTTTTCCGAAGAATATTTATTCGAAATAACTGTTTTAACAATTTAGCTAAAATTACTTTCATTTTATTTTTTGAATAAAAATGTTTCGGATAAGATTTTTAACAAATATATAATCTTGTTTTCGGATTAAAAAATCAGAAAATTTTGATTTTGAAAATTTCACAAAAGCAAAAAGTTGGTATGTTGTTAAAATTGAATATGATAAAGATGTCGTAATACCGGCACCAATAATTCCAAAATCCGGAATAAGTAAAAACCCGGCACTTGCTGTTACAACAAGACCGATGACAGAAGCATACATATTATATTTCGGCTTTCCGAGTCCTGAAAAATAGTGACTAATCATAAATGAGCATGATAAAGCAACAATACCGATACTTAAACTAAGAATAACCTCTCCGGTTCCGTTAAAATCTTCCCCAAAAATGAAAGAATATACTTGTGGAGGAATAATTAAAAGGACAGTAACAATTAGAATAGAAATCAGGACGCTTATTTTAATAAGAATCTTTGTAATATGAGAAGCAATTTCTTCATTGTCAATATTTGAAATTTTAGAATATTGGACTATAGCCATGCTACGTCCGATAATCCACGTACTTTCGCTTAGCTGAACTCCGACAGAGTATTTTCCTACTGCTTTCATTCCGGAAAAAAACTCTAAAAAATAGTAACTTAGGCGATAGTTTAATTTTTGTGTTATCCCTGCAATTGTCGTAACACTTCCAAGTTTAACAATTCTTAAAAAGACTTGCTTTAATCCTGTAAAGTCAATGTTTTTAAGATATTTTATTACAGAAAAAAAACTGATAACATAAACAGTTAAATAAGAGATGTAAAGTGAAATTATATATGCTTTTATTGTTTTATAGTTAAAAATGTTTATTAGAATTAGAAGACTGATAATAGTTGTTAACACAGTAATTAAACTAATAAAATTATATCTTTTAATTCTTTCATTTCCGGCAAGAATTTGACTGTGTATAGATGTCAAAGAAAACAAGACAGCAAGTATTGCAATGTGAAAAAGATATTCCGAGGGTGCTAAGTTTATAAACTGTATTAATATAACAAATATGATTAAAGAAATAAGTGTCCATAAATACGAGAGAATAAATAACTTAAAGTTATTTATTTTAGGAACGAAATAGATAAAGGTTCCACCTCCGACAAGACTGTTTATTAAAACAAAAATAGAAATAGCAAGTACAATAAGACCGATAGTTCCGAGACCTTCTGCACCAAAATTTTTAGAGTTTATTATAACAATTAAAAAACTGAAAAAGCCGTTAAGGACTCTCACAAAAACAGTATTTAGAATGTTTTTAAACATTATCTATTTATATAGAGCATCGTTATAAATATCAACAAATTGCTGAGCAACTTTTTCTTTTCCGTAATTGTCTTCGGCATATTTCCTCAGAGATACAGGACTGTATTTTTTGTAGTTATCAAGCATATATATGATATTATTGTATAGTTCATTTTCATTGTCGGGTTCTATTATTTTTCCGAACTGTTCTTCTGAATTATCCAAGATTCCTCCGCACATTGTTGTTAATACCGGAACGCCGCATGATAAGCTTTCTATAACAGGTATTTGAAAAGTTTCATAATTACTGAACATCAGCATAAAACAAGAATTGTTTATTAAATTAACAAGTTCTTTACCCTCTTTTTTTCCTAAAAAGAAAACAAATTTATCTTTAATGTTCAGATCTTCGGCATATTTTTCAAACTTTTTTTTAGAAACACCTATTCCCACAATATTTAGTTTAAAATCGGTTCTGGTGTTTGAAAGCCTTTTTATTACATTCAGGATACCTGAAATGTTTTTATGCTCATCTTTGAAATTTGTAATGTGAATGATTTCTTTTATAGTTTTTGTAGTTTTTGTTTTGTTTTTAAACAGGTTTGTATCAATTACATTATAAACAATCCGGTAGTTTTTGTTTTTTAAATTATGATTTAACATTGCATTTTTTAATTGTTCAGATACAACAGTAACAGCAAAGGCATTTTTAACAGCCAAAGCAGTTATTTTTTTATTTACAAAACCTTTAAAATGTTTTGTTTTATTTAAGTAACCGGTCCAATGTTCAGTGATAATATACGGAATCTTAAAAAAGATTTTATAGTAAAGAGCAACGATACCAAGACGAGTAAGAATATTTACATGTATTAAATCAGGTCTTCCGGTTTCGTTTTTTATTCGTTTTATTCCTTTAAAAGTATAAAACAAAGAAGTTGTAATTTTAAATAATTTAGAGATTATCGGAATTGATGATTTGATTGCCGGATAATATAAAATATATTCGTTTAAGCTGTTTTGTCGTTTTATGCAGTAGTTATACTTTTTTATTTCAGAATCAGGATGCACAAATAATACATTAACATTACAAATTTCAGAAATAGCTTTAGCATGTTTTTTAATAAAATTTCCATTTAAAGGAAAAAATTTATTCGGATACCAAGCAGTTAAAAAAAGGATATTTGACATTTTTATTTTTTTAACAGTTTTAATATTACGGAATTTATATGCTTATAATTATAATACGGAACATTAACAGCTCCCCACCCTTTAAAAAACCTGGCAATACCTTCTATGTTTGAACCTTCAAAATCAAGTATGGCCGTTTCCTCTGCATGGTCTTTAATAAACTCATTAAATAGAAAAAAAGAGGATTTTTTATCAAAGCCGGTATCGTTTGAAGCAGAAATAAGATTATAATATCTATTATGTGAAAAAGAAAAGACAGAAAGTGCAATTAATTCTTTCTTAAAAGACGCACCATAAACTTTTAAAGCTTTTGTTTTTAGACAATACTCTAATATTAATTGAAGAGACTCAAAATTTTGTTCAGGGATATTGATTTTTAAGTTTTGTTTTTTGAACTGAATAATCTCATTAACTGAAAGTTTTGAGTTTATTGAAAGCTCATTTTTATAAGATTTATTAATGTTTCTTATATGGTTTTTTGAGAAAGACTTTCTTAGTGTTTCATATTCGGAAGAAAGGGTAAGTATATAATTTGTTTTTTGAGAGATTTCTTTATCTTCGGGGGATGTGTTTGCAAAATTAAAATTTGTATTAATGTATTTATATTTATTTTCTATAAAGAGTTTAAATGAAATTATTGTTTTTGTATCAATATTGTTTTTTGAGAAAATTCCGGATTGTTGTGTAAAAAACGGTTGATAAATATAAGAAAAAGAAAACTTTTTATTTACGGCAATTGGCATAATAAACCCATAGTCATCAGTAACCAGGGCTTTCCAATTTTTATTGGTAGTAATATCTAAATACCAAGAATAGGCATATATTAAGCCGTTATGGGCAAGGTCTATACAGCGATCCCATTTTGCTGTATTAATGTCTTCTCTGTTTAGAAGTGTAATTTTCATTTTTTGTTAAATCAGACAGGTTTACTTATTATGTAAACAAATTATCCCCGTCGCCATCAAAAAAACAATCAGATGCAGAAAAGTGTTTTGTTATGGTTTTTCCGGCAAAGAATCGTCGGGATATCTTTTTTGAAAATAAAATAAAGGTTTTCTGTTTCATTATCTCTCGGTTAATTCTTTCGTTAAAAGAGGTTAAATAATTAATTCTATGTTTTTTTACATAAAACAAGATTATTTTAACCAATATAAATAACTCGTTTTCTTCAAAAAAAGTATACGGAATCGTTAGAGAATGATTTCTTATTTTTAAAAAAATAAATGCTGAAATTTGCTGTTCTTCATTATAAATCTTCACCATTATATTTTTAAAAACTTTTGAGGATGAGCTAAAAAAGTATTTATCATCATTTATATCTGAATGTGCTTTTTCAATAACCCAAGGAAAACGTATAGCGTGATTTAGCTCTTTAATGCTTCTTCTAAAAGGATTTTGTTTATGGTGCTTTTCAATAAATGCCTGAATTTCAGAATCAATATTGCTTGTCTCATGAACTTTAATTTTATTGACTTTCTGTTTGTTTAAATAAAAACGAATATCAAATAAACGGTTTAACAAAAAATCCGTAAAAAAAAGCAATGGCTTAATCTTTTTAAAAAAAGGATGTTTAGGAGGTAAAAGTTCTGCAAAAGAAAAACGAAAATAAAAACGTTTTCCGCTCAAATTTGCAATTTCCTTAAACTGATTACTCTTATCATAAAGCGATTTTGATTCGGGAGCATAGTTTGAAAACATCAAATGACCGTTTTTAAGTATTGAGCAATGTTTAAGAAGCATCATTGAGTATCCTTTTCGTCGATATTCGGGATGAACCCAACTTCCGCTTATCCAAGCAAAATTAACCTTTTTATTTCCGTTGAAATAGTAATCTGAATACAAACAACGGTATGCAATTAACTGTTTGTTTATATAAAGCAAAGTAATTGCGATATCTTCGCTTTTGGCTCTGGGATTATTAATATAAGACGTAGCTCGGTGGTATGAAATCGGTCTATTCTTTAGTTCTTTAAATCCCTCTGAATCAATAAATTCTTGAATTTCACATATTCGGATGTTTCTGATTGTGTGCTTCATTTAACGCCCCTCTTTTTTATTTTCGAAAATTTTAACGATTCCTTATTATGTGACAGATATTTAATATTCAAAACCCTGTTGTTGTGTTCGTTTAATAGCTGTTTTTTATTAAAAACAGCATAAATTTCTCCCAATCCGACAATATTCGGATGACACCCCAATGCCGGATTTAAAATCGTTGAACCGGAATGTCCCAAACCTGCTATGTAGATGATTTTTTTCAACAAAAAGCAAAATAATCAGTACAAAAGTAAGAAATTGTTTTTGTTTTACGGATTTTCATACGTATTAAAGGAATAATCATTATTTTTACGAATTATCAAATGTTTTATCCGTGAGTCAAACACAACAACTTAAAATATACCGGGTTTTCGGGAAATCGGATAAAGGGCTTGTTCGAAAAGAAAACCAGGATGCTTTTACTTATTTTGAAAGTATTAACGGTGCCGTGTTTGCTTTATGCGACGGAATGGGCGGAATTCCCGGCGGAAAAAAAGCCGCAAAACAAACATTAAAAACGATTGAAAAATTTATTTCCGAAGATTGGCAAGATGACGAAAAAACATTAATAAAAGAAGCGATTGAACATGCAAATACACAGATTCGAGAAAATTTAGGAGATAATGAAACGAATATTTTCCCGGGAACAACCATCGTTTTGGTTTTAATAAGAGATAACAAAGTGTTTTATGCGCATGCCGGTGACAGCCGTATTTATTATCAAACAGGGAAAAAAATGTTTCAACTTACCGAAGATCATTCGTTAGTAACGAAACTGTTGAAAGAAAAAAAGATAAGCCGGGAAGATGCAGAAAACCATATTCAAAAAAACGTCATTTATAATGCTGTGGGAATAAATGAAAAAGTGAATGTTGAAATCAGTCAAAAACCGATTTCCCCGGCCGATAATGATTTTATTCTGTTATGTTCCGACGGTTTAACCGGAGAATTAAGTGATGAAAAAATTTTATCTGTTTTAAAAAATGATTCGGATATAAAGAAAAAAGGGAATTTGTTGATAAAAAAGGCATTGGCAAACGGAGGTTCCGATAATGTTACGGTTCAGCTGATTCAATTTTATAATACCGGAAATAAATTCGGAAAAGGATACCGACCGGACAGCGAATATAAGAAAAAAAGAATAAGACGTATTGCCGGATTCGGATTTGTGTTTTTGCTTGTGAATGCAATTTTTATGTTTAATTATTTTTATAAAAATAATAAATCGGAAACACAAGATAAAAATACCGGAAAAACGACAGTTTCGTATGAATTATGCTTTTTCAAAAAAAGCACAAAACAAAATGTTTATACAATCGGCAGGAATATTTATACCTATCCGGGAATTACCAAAAATACGATAATTGATGTTTTAAAAGTTAATAATAAAAGCGCTTTGTTTTTTTATCCGGGAGAAGAAATTAAATACGCACAAAAAAAAGAACAACTAATTGAAACAAACGAATGATCGGAGAAGTTTTAAATAATTATGAAATAGATGAAATTATTGATGAGGGCGGTATGTCAACCGTTTATCTCGGGATTCACAAATATTTGAAAAAAAAGGTTGCCGTAAAAATGTTGAACCCGCTGCTTCAAAAAAACCCCTTATATAAAAAACGGTTTTTAAACGAAGCAAAACTCCTTTCAAGATTAAATCATCCCAATATTATTACACTGTATGATTATATTGAAAATGATTTCGGAATTTTTCTTATTACCGAATATGTCAAAGGACAAACATTAGACGAATATGTAGATTTGGTTACGGGCCCGGTTCCGCAATCGAGAGCCATAAAAATAATTGTGCAAGTTTTGGATGCGGTCGGGCATATGCATTCTAAAAATATGATACACAGGGATATAAAACCGTCCAATATTATGATTACCTCCGATGATGCCGTAAAATTAATTGATTTCGGAATCGCCAAACATTTACGAAAAAATCAAGCATTGGTAACCCAAGGCGGAGCGAAACTCGGAACGACAATCTTTATGAGTCCGCAACAAGTAAAGGGAAAAGTATTAGACAGACGAACGGATATTTATTCAATCGGAGCGACCTTGTTTTATGTTCTTACCGGACAATATCCTTACGATAAAAATTTAAGTGAATATGAAATATACAATAAAATTGTAACACAAGTATTTCCCGATCCGAGAACGTTTTATGTCGGAGTGTCCGATAAAATGAGAGCCATCATCAGAAAAGCAACCGAAATTCAGCCCTTGGACAGGTATCAGGCTTGTGAGGAATTCAGTATTGATTTGCTGAGTGCACAAAAAAAGAAATCAAAAGCAATAAATGTTTCTTTGCAAACAAGAATAATTGATGCTGCCGATTTTGAAATTAAAAAGCCGACCTTCGGAACGGGATTTTGGCAAAACTTGATTATGTTAATGGCAGCCATAGCCTTTTCCGCTATTATTGTAACCGGTTTGTATTTTTTATCAAAAAAAGACGAACGACGCGTTATTGACAGCAATGCCTATCTTTTGGAAGGTGACAGTCTTACGGCATCAAAAATTGAAAGTTTGCACTACGGCGAAACCGTTCGAGTGATAAAAAAACCGTCTGACGGAATTATAAAAAAACCGTGGTTTAAGGTCCGAAGTTTAAGAAATAATATCGGCTATGTGTATGAAAAAGATTTGGAAATTTCACATGCTTTTGTGCAAATTAATGCCGTTATGGGAAACAGTATTGCCGGGAATTTAATACCGGCTAAATTCAAAACCGCACTGAGAAACTATTATGTTGAAAATCAGTATTATGAAAACAATCAAACAGCTTGGAAAATTTTCCCTGAGGATAAAAAGAATTTCGAAATGAATACGGTTGCTTTCGGTGATTATAATGATAACAAAAAAGAAGATCTTGTTGCTTTATTATTCAATACGGAAACTAAAGAACGCCAATTATTGATTATTTTTGATAATGAAGAAACACTTTCGGTTCGTTTAAACGAAGACGTAAAAATACGAACGGTTAAAAAAGGTCGAAGAGGCGGCCGATGGTATCTCGGAAATATGTTGAAACGCACAAATGAAGACGGAAAAATATTTGAAGCTAAAAAATACGAATACTTATCGCATGACGGTATTCTTTTATATAAAACAAAAAGCAAAGAAAACATTTTGTATGTTTATGATACACAAGAAAAAATGTTGAAATTTTATTCACAAAGCTTGTAAGCCGTCTTTTAAGGCGGCATTGTTAGTCGTTTCTCCTGAGGTGACATTTTAAAGGCAAAAAACAATTCATAAAATCCGGGAACCATGAAAAATTTAACACTTTTTATTTTAATTAGTTTTTTTGCAAGTCATTTAACTGCTCAAAAGGATTATGGTTATGAATGGTCGATTGATACCGTAACATTTGAAGAACCGTGTTTTTATTTAAAAACAGATACTTCGGCAATAAATATCTGGCAAATAGGAGAGCCGCAAAAAACATTTTTTAACAGTTCTTTTTCTTTACCGAATGCCGTTGTTACGGATACTTTAAATAATTATCCCGTTAATAAATATTCGTATTTTGATTTAATTATTGATGATAACAGTTTTCCGTATTTTTATAATCAAATGTGTTTTGAGATTAAACATAAAATTGATACGGATACTTTAAAAGACGGCGGATACATAACAGTTTCTTTTGATAAAGGACAAAGTTGGAATATTATTATTAATGAGCAACTTATTGATTATTGTATTGTTCCCAACCCGTGGGATGATTCATTTATTAATAAAAATATTTATTCACAAGAGGATACTCTTTTTAACGGAGAATATGGTTTTTCAGGAAAATCGGATTGGACAGAAACAAGATTTACTTGGTCTTATTGTCCCGTTAAAAATAATACAGAAGTTGCCGATACTGTAATAATCCGATTTAATTTTATTTCGGATAATATTGATAACGAAAAAGAAGGTTGGATGATTGATGATATTAGGCTGTTTAATGCTGATTTGGGAAGTAATGTTGAAAATTTAAACAAACAAAAGCATTCAGCATTTCAAACAAACCCCGTGAAAGATAAATCAATTATTATTTTTGATAAAATATATAAAAATACGGATGTGTATCTATATGATTTTCAAGGCAAAGAATTAAGAAAAACCACCGTTAAAAATAAGAAAGAATATCTTTTTACCGCAAATAATTTACCTGTCGGTATGTATTTTTTAAAAATTATTTTTGACAATAAGATTTCCGAAACATATAAAATAATTATATTGTAAGTCGTCTTTTTAAGGCGGCATTGTAAGTCGTCTCTCCTGAGGCGACATTTTACAAGCGACAAAAATCAAAGCAAAAAACGATGCAAAACTTCATAAATAAAATTGAACAAGCCGGCGAGCTTATCAGAATAAAAACACGCGTTAATACTGAACTCGAAATTGCCGAACTTGCCGATCGTATGTCAAAACAACCGGGCGGCGGTAAAGCCTTGCTATTTGAAAATACCGGCACCGATTTTCCTGTTCTGATTAATGCTCTCGGATCCGAAAAACGCATGCAAATTGCATTGAATGTGAATGATTTCAACGAAATAGGAGAAGAATTGGAAAAAATGTTTAAAAATCTTACGTCTCCGAAAAAAGGATTTTTTGATAAACTGAAAATGTTACCCGAATTGGCTTCATTGTCCTCTTATATGCCGAAAACTGTTTCCGGAAAAGGACAATCACAGGAAGTGATACATAAAAATCCCGATTTGTCAATTCTTCCGATTTTAAAAACATGGAGCAGAGACGGAGGCAAATTTATAACCTTTCCGCAAGTAATTACAAAAGACCCGATTACCGGCATTCGAAATATCGGAATGTATCGTATGCAGATGTTTGAAAAAGACCTTGCCGGAATGCATTGGCATAAACACAAAGTAGGCGCAAGGCATTTTTCGGAGTATAAAAAACTCGGGAAAAAGATGCCGATTGCCGTTGCTTTGGGCGGGCATCCGGCATTAACGTATGCAGCAACGGCCCCTTTGCCCGATAATATTGATGAATATATGCTTGCCGGATTTCTTCGTAAAGAAAAAGTAAAGATGGTAAAAGCGATTACTCAAAATATTGACGTTCCGGCGGAAGCAGATATGATTATCGAAGGATATGTTGACCCGCAAGAGGATTTTATTTGGGAAGGACCGTTCGGCGATCATACCGGCTTTTTCTCTTTAGCGGATTGGTATCCGAAATTTCACTTAACGTGTATTACGCATAAAAAGGATGCTGTTTATCCGGCAACTGTTGTGGGAATTCCGCCGATGGAAGATGCTTGGATTGCGCGCGCCACGGAACGAATCTTTTTGGCACCCATTAAATTAAGTATGCTTCCGGAAATGACAGATATGAATATCCCGGATGCCGGAGTGGCACATAATTTAACACTTGTAAGCATCGAAAAAACATTTTCGGGACAAGCTCAAAAAACAATGAGTTCGCTTTGGGGTGCCGGACAAATGATGTTTAATAAGATGCTTGCTGTTTTTGATACGGACGTAAAAATTTCCGACTATAAACAAGCGGCAAAAACAGTTTCCGAAAACGTAAACCCGGAAAATGATTTAATATTTATGAAAGGACCTCTTGATATCTTAGACCATTCTTCAAGTAAATTTGCCTACGGCAGTAAGCTCGGGATTGATGCAACCTTAAAATATGATGAAGAAAAATCAAATTCGGAAACATTACAAATTAATTTGAAAACCGTTGAAATTGATATTCTTCAAATGAAAAAAAAATATTCGGAAATTAAGGAAATTAATGATGAATTGTTGAAAGACGGTATTTCGTTTCTTTTTATTTCAATGGAAAAAACAAAAAAACAACACGTTAAAGAATTAGCGGAGCAACTTATTCAAGAAGAGGGCGTTCGAAAGGTGAAGTTTCTGATTTTTGTTGATTTTCCCGTTACTGTTTTCGACATTGAACAAACAACTTGGATTTTTGCTAATAATATTGAACCGATGCGCGATTGTTATATTTTTAAATCACAAAGCGAAACCGAAATTTCACACCTTGCCATTGACGGAACAAGAAAACGTGCCGATATTGATAATTTTAAACGCGATTGGCCGGATATTGTAACGTCTGATGAGGCAACAATAAACTTGGTTGATAAACGATGGGACGAATATGGTATCGGAAAATTTATTCCGTCACCGTCCGTAAAATACAAACATTTGATAATGAGCGAAACAGCTGTTGTTGAATAA
>JANTGL010000013.1 GCA_024762915.1 Bacteroidales bacterium
TTATTGCCGAAGCCGAAAATATTGATACGCAACGCAGAGCTTTTAAACCGCTTTCGGAAGCAATGATAGACGTGCTTAAAAGTTTCGGACTTGAAAATGACAAAGTGTATGTTCAATTTTGCCCGATGTTCGATGATAATAAAGGCGCTTTTTGGATCAGTACCCAAAAACAAATTGCAAATCCGTATTACGGCGATCAAATGCCGACTTGCGGAAGCACAAAAGACAGTATTCAATAACAATTCAAATATTTTTTATTCAATTAAATTTAATCAAAATGAAAAAATCAATTTTAATATTAGGAACAGCAATGTTATTATTTGCAGGAACAGCAGTCTTTTCAAGCTGCAACAATGAAAATTCATCAGACAAAACAGAAATGAAAAAATCTGATGTAAAAGCAGAAAAATATGCCTGCCCTATGCATTGCGAAGGCGACAAAACTTATGATAAACTCGGCAAATGTCCGGAATGCGGCATGGATTTGAAAAAAGTTGAAGATTAGGATGTTGATGAAGTTTTCAGAAAAGCTGCTGTACAGGCAGCTTTTTTTATACAAAACTATATAAATTATTCCCTTAATTGTATGAAGAGTTTGATTGCAGCATTCGTATGTTTGCAATAAATAAAAATCATACAATTATGAAACATACATATAAAATACAAGGCATGACATGTGCCGGTTGCGAAACTAGTGTAACCGATGCATTAAGCAATCTCAAAGAAATTACAAAAGTAAAAGTAAATCTTAAAAAATCGGAAGCAGAAATTGAAATGTCGCAACACATTTCGCTTGAAAAGTTGCAAGAAACCCTAATGAAAGCGGGTTTGCATTACACAATTTATTTACCGAGAGACGAACCCGAACAAAAACACGAGCATAAACATCATATTAAAAAAGTCGATTTAGACAAAATAGGGATTTTTTATTGCCCCATGCAATGCGAAGGGGATAAAACATACGACAAATTCGGTTCTTGCCCGGTTTGCGGAATGGATTTAATTGAACAAAAACAATTAAAAACCGAAATAGAATATACTTGTCCGATGCATCCGGAAGTAATTACAAATGCACCCGGTGCATGCCCGAAATGCGGCATGGATTTAATACCGAAAAAACCGGAAGAAAGCGAAGAAAACAAAATCTATTTTGACCTTCTGAAAAAAATGAAAATTGCGGTCATCTTTACCGTTCCCATTTTCTTAATTGCTATGGCTGATATTTTGCAAAAAAATCCGCTGTTATATTTGATGAACCAACAAAATTGGAATATCGTACAGTTGATATTATCTCTGCCGGTTGTATTTTATGCAACAAGAATGTTCTTCGAACGTGCCTGGAGGTCAATTGTTACGTGGAATTTGAATATGTTTACCTTAATCGGTATTGGTGCGGGAATTGCCTTTGCTTTCAGCGTTTTTGCATTATTTTTCCCGGGTATTTTTCCCGATCAATTCAAAACTGACAGCGGAACGGTATATGTTTATTTTGAGGCGGTTACCGTCATTCTGACGCTTGTTCTGTTGGGTCAACTTCTGGAAGCTCGTGCTCACAGCAAAACAAGCGGAGCCATTAAGGAATTGATGAAACTGGCACCCACGCAAGCAACTGTTATTATTGACGGAGAGGAAAAAGTAATTTCAATTCACGACATTAAAAAAGGTGATTTATTACGTGTAAAACCGGGCGAAAAAATTCCCGTGGACGGAAAAATTACGGAAGGTAGCAGTCATATCGATGAAAGTATGATTACCGGCGAACCGGTTCCCGTTAACAAAACAATCGGCGACAAAGTTAGTTCCGGAACCATTAACGGGAATAAGTCCTTTGTAATGATTGCCGAAAAAGTCGGTTCGGAAACATTACTTTCTCAAATAATAAAAATGGTCAATGAAGCAAGTCGTTCGCGTGCACCAATTCAAAAATTGGCTGATAAAATCTCAAAATATTTTGTCCCGATAGTCGTTTCTGTTTCGCTTATAACATTTTTCATTTGGGCATATTTCGGTCCCGAACCGGCTTATGTGTATGCTTTTGTGAATGCGATTTCCGTTTTAATTATTGCTTGTCCGTGTGCTTTGGGTCTTGCAACACCGATGGCTGTGATGGTCGGTGTAGGAAAAAGTGCACAATCGGGAGTTTTAATTAAAAATGCCGAAGCTATTGAAAAAATGGACAAAATTGATGTTCTGATAACCGATAAAACCGGAACTTTAACCGAAGGCAAACCCTCACTTGAAAAATTCATCGTTTCAAATCCGGAAGATGAACATAAATTGTTAAGCAAGCTTGCCTCTTTAAATACACAAAGTGAACATCCGCTTGCCGAAGCCATTGTAAGATATGCAAAGAAAAATAATGTTGATTTTAAAACGATTGAAAGATTTGAAGCCGTTGCCGGGAAAGGTGTTACGGGAAAAGTCGGAAACGATGAATTTGCCGTCGGAAACTCAAAGCTGATGATTGAAACTAATGCCGAAATTCCGAAACCCCTTGCCGAACAAGTTGAAGCAGAGCAAAAACTCGGAAAAACAGTTTCATTCATTGCCGAAAATAAAAAAGTTGTCGCTTATTCGGTAATAAGTGATGCCGTAAAAGAAACAAGTAAAGAAGCTGTTAGTCAGCTCATAAAAGAAGGCGTTGAAGTAATCATGCTTACCGGAGACAATAAAAATACCGCAAAAGCAGTTGCCGATGAATTGAATATTTCCGGTTTTAAAGCCGAATGTCTGCCTGAAGATAAATTAAATGAAATCAAACGCTTACAAGAAGAAGGAAAAATTGTTGCTATGGCAGGCGACGGCATTAATGATGCTCCCGCATTAGCACAATCGGATATCGGAATTGCCATGGGAACAGGAACCGATGTTGCCATTGAAAGCGGTGAAATAACTTTAATGAAAGGCGATTTGGCAGGCATTGTAAAAGCCAAAAAATTAAGTCATGCCATAATGAGAAATATTAAGCAAAATCTATTTTTTGCATTTGTTTATAATGTGTTGGGTGTTCCCGTAGCCGCAGGTGTTTTATTTCCGGTTTTCGGCATTTTGCTTTCACCCATGATTGCCGCGGCAGCTATGAGTTTCAGCTCTGTTTCGGTAATCAGTAATTCATTAAGACTTAAAAATATTAAACTTTAAAAAAAATTACTATGGAATCAGGAAATTTTTGGATCAGCGGTATGTGGATCTTCCCTTTATTGATGATATTATCAGTTCTTGTTATTTTCTATATCATATACGGGAAAGCTCATTTTAAATTTATTAAAGAATTTGATAAAAATAATAAACGAACAGACAGTGATAATGAAGCACTGCATGGTGTCGGCAACGATGATATTCAACCGGAGAAATCAGAAAAAAATAATAGCAGATAAACACTGAAATGATATAAAATTAATCGGCAGTTTTGATTATATTATATTATGATTTCAGATACAGAAAGATTTTATATGTAATTTGAAAAATCAAAATTATATAAACATTAATCGGAATTATGTAATATATAAAGATATAAACATCATTATATTTGCATTGATTATTAATTAAAATCATAAAACAATGAAAAAATCAATTTTATTAACAGCACTAACAGCTTTTTTGCTCTGAGTTTTTCAACATCATCAGCTCAAAACGATAAAGCATGTTGCAATAAAAATACTGTAAAAACATCTTGCGAAAAAACTTCCTGCGACAAAACTAAAGCAGATAAAACAAGTATGAATTTCTTAAAAGGTGAAAAAGAAACAAGTTTTAGAGTTGCCGGAAATTGTGAAATGTGTGAAACACGCATCGAAAAAGCAGCTCTCGGAGTAAACGGCGTGAAAACTGCCGATTGGGATAAAGCAACCAAATTATTGAAAGTAACTTATAACGGTGATCTCAAAAAGAAAGATATTGAAAAAGCCATAGCTGCAGTCGGACACGATACGCCGGACTTTAAAGCAATCAATGAGGTTTATGCCGCACTTCCCGAATGTTGCAAATACGAACGATAATTTATGAAACTTATAAAATTTAACATCAAAGGAATGACTTGCCCGAGTTGTTCGGCATCAGTTGAAAAACAGATTAATGGATTAAAGGGTATAAATTCTAAAAATGTTAATCATGTTACGGACAATGCAAAAATCGAATATGATGAAACTGTTATTTCCGAAGAAAAAATTATTTCAAAAATTAATGAAGGGCATTATAAAGTTGTTGGTTTTGAGAACCTTACGACAGAAGAAAAAAAGTGCCGAATACGGTATTCAAATCAAATCTGGTAAATGAGAGTTTTTAAAAAATAAATCTTGATGTCGATAATTTTATTTGTTTAAATCCCGAATGTGAAGATGCTTATTATGAAGATGATAAAATCGTTAATGTAAACGAAACGAAAAGAGGAATATGGTTTAAAAATGCAACAAAAGATAAAATTATTTGTTATTGTAATAACATCAGCAGAGAAAAAATTAAAGAAGCCGTAACAAAGCTTAATTTATATTCTTGGGAAGAAATAACGTTTCATTACAGAAAAAAAGTAATTGAAAAATGCGAATTATTTAACCCCACCGGTTATTGTTGCAGGGAAACATTCGGGAAAGTTATTGAAAAAATCAAGAGTATAAATTAAGATTATAGGATAAAAATGTCTTAAAATTTGATTTTATTAATTTTATGTTGTAAATTTGGGTTCATCTTAAATTTTATATTATGAAAAAAGAAACTATTTTAATCGTATCCCTTATTGTTATTTTTTTAGGAACAACATTTATGATTTATCCTACGGGTTCACCCGGAGGGAAAACCGGATCACCCGGTGACGGAGGCAGCAATTGCACGGTTTGTCACGGCGGTTCTGCTTCTACGGTTCAGAATTGGATAAGTTCTGATATTCCGGCACAAGGATACACCCCCGGAAATACCTACCAAATTTCTGTTACCGGAACCGGCAGCGGGAACAAAGGTTTTGAAATAACGGCTGAAGATGCTGCTAATGCTAAAGTAGGAACATTTACAGCCGGCAGCGGAAGTAAATTAACCAACAATAATCATGCTTTAACGCATACAACTGATCAATCCGGAAATCCGCATACATGGAATTTCACATGGACAGCACCGGCAGCCGGAACCGGCGATGTTACTTTTTATGCAGCTGTTGTTGTCAGCAAACCGAATATTAATTTAACATCTTTGCAGATTTCCGAAAATACTTCTGTAAATGTTAAGTCAATAAGCGATGTGGATATAAGTATAAAGCCAAATCCTGCAAGTGATATAATTAAATTAAAATCGGAAAAATTAATCGGACAAGCTTTAAAAATATATACGATTTCCGGTAAGCTTATTTATCAAGGTGTTTTGACGGAAAAAAGAACTTCTGTTGATATTTCTTCATTAAACAAAGGAATTTATTTATTGAAGGCAGGAGAAGGTGCCGGAGCTGTTACGAAAAGATTTATTAAAAACTAATTTTTCCCGAGAATGAAAACACAAAAATTCTTTATTGTTATATTATCCGTAACAATTATCAGTTTTCTGACTTTATTTTCATGCAAAAAAGAAAGTTCTAAAGATGTTACCAATATTAGTGCACACGATGAAAGTCGCAGCCATAATGCCGGACAAAATTGCATGAAATGCCATGACAGCGGAGGAGAAGGAACAGGATGGTTTTCCGTTGCCGGAACCGTATATCAAAATGATAAAACGACGGTTTTTTCGAATGCAACAGTTAAGTTATATACCGATGCAAACGGAAGCGGATCATTAAAATATACCATAAACGGTGATAATTTCGGAAATTTTTTCACAACCGAACAAGTTGATTTCGGAAGCGGATTATATCCTGCCGTTGAAGGATCGCAAGGTACTAAATATATGTCTTTCACTGTTAAAACCGGACAATGTAACAGTTGCCACGGAAGTTCGCAAGATGTTATTTGGACTGAATAATTAACTCTTTAATATAATATAATGAAAAAAATAAAAACATTTATAATATTTTATTTCTTGATTAGTATTTCAGGAAATTTATTGTTCGCCCAAAATGACGATGATTTATTAAATGATTTGAATGATCAATCGGAAGTTCAACTGTTACCGAAGAAATTTCTTTTTACACAAAAAATATTGTGGGGACAAAAAGGTTTAATGCGAAACTTTAAAGCATTTGAATTAACACCCGAAAACAGAACAAAAGAATTAAAAATGCGGGGTTATTTTTTTAAAGCACATCAAACGCTCGGAATGTTGACTTCCGCAGGAATGATTGCACAAGGAATAGTCGGGTGGAAATTATATAACGGGAATTATCAATTAAAAGGTTTGCATGAAGGATTGGCAACCGGGGTAAATATTGCTTATTTTACCACAGCATCCTTAGCACTGTTCGCACCGCCTAAAATTATTCCCGAACACAAAGGATACAGCAGCATTAAAGTTCACAGAGCATTGGCTGTTATCCATTTATCAAGTATGATTGCTACGAATGTTTTGGCAAATATGCTCGAAACAAACCCGGAACTGAGACCCTGGCACAGAGCAGCTGCATTTACGGCATTCGGATCTTTTTTGGCAGCAGAAATTATTATTAAATTTTAATCCTTTTTATTATGAAAATATTACTTTCTTCTTTATTAATATTTTTTTCTCTCACGGTTTTGTTCGGACAAGAAACCGAGAAAATAAAAGCCGATATTTCACTCTCAAGCGTAACTTATGCGATGAGCCACCCTTTGCATGATTGGGAAGGGGTAAATAAAAAAATCCGGTCAATCATTGTCAGAGATAAACAAAGCCATGAAATAAAGAAAGTTGCGGTTGCTCTCGGTGTTGCTGATTTTAACAGCGGAAATGCCAACAGAGACTCGCATGCCGTTGAAGTCCTTGAAGGATTAACATATCCGACAGTTATATTTATCAGTAATTCAATTGATTATCAGGAAAATAATATAAAAGTAAGCGGAACTTTAACTTTTCATAATGTAAAAAAAGTGATGACATTTTCAGTTTTACATAAATTTTTGAAAGGAAAAGAGGCATATACCGGCATTTTTGATGTTGATATGACCGAATTTAATATTAAACGCCCCACTTTGATGAATATGCCTACTGATAAAATTATTAAAATCAGTTTTTTTCTGGTGTTTTAATTATTAATTTTTACAGGTTCCTTTTTTAGATGGCATTTAACGGATGATGGTATGGTGTCGTGCGGGATTTCGAAGCGATTTCCTATCAATTTACACTGAGTTTTTTTACGAGTTACAAACCTTAACAAAACGCTGAAACCCTTATGCACTATACCATGTATTAACTTCAGTTTTTTATATTCAAAATATTAGTCAGAATCTTTTCCTTCTTTTCTTACTTTCCTGAGTCTTTTCCAAAAATGCTTATTCATAAAGCTGTTTTCGTCTAATTCGCAAAGTTGTTTATACATCGCCTTGTTTACAGTAAATGCAAGAATATCAGGAGGTAAATGCTCTCTCATAGCCATGTCAGTTGCCCCGATAATAGCTTTTGGAGTATCTGAATCTAAATTTCCTAATAATGCCGCAATTTGACCACAACCCGACCCAAAAGAGGTGATAACGGGATTTTTTTCAACTGATGCGTTTCTGTACTCTGCACCATGAATCAGAAAGCTTAACTGGTCAGGATTCACATAGAATGTGATGGTTTTTAAATGTTTATACCATGCATCTTTTAAAGGACCAATTACAACATATTTGTTTTTTATAAAATACGGATTTAAATTGTCAAGCCATTGACACATTAAATAATCAGAATATTTGAAGCCTTCACGTTGATTTAAACCCTCGGCAAAGTTTTCACGTGCAGGATGTTCTTTATTCGAATTTTTTACTGCCCATTGTGGCAAAATATTCCCAACCCAATAACCTCCTCCCTGGCATGTGGCAGTGTAATCAGGATCTTCTGTAGAAATACAAATACTCTCACCATTGAGCCAGTTTTCATAGGCTGAGAAAAAACAACGTTTGGGTTTTACAAAAGGGCCAAAAGGCTCTTTATCTGGCACATCATAAAATCCGATTAAAGGGGTTTTTATACCTGCATGTTCTAATAAGTTTGTCGGATTTGGATTCAATAAAACATTCATGCTCCTATGTCTAATTTAAAAAAATTCTTTTCAATGTATTTTCGACTTTAGTCATTTTGATAATTTTCTTTCAGTGTCTGTTTTGATTTAGTATTTAAGAATTATTAGATAAAATAAAAACAGACACTCATAATATTCAATATTTGTTTGAATTTTATTTAGTGCCATGATACTTGCCTAACCAGAAAAAACCAACAGGAAGTAATTTATAAGAAACATAACCACCTTTGGTCAAATGCAAGTCATTACAAATATTTTTGGCTTCTCCTTCTGATTTTGCATTAACAAAAAATACAAAGTCTGCAATTTCGTTGTTTCTTCTCCTTTCTGCGTCTGGTTCACCAGAGAGTTCCCAGTAAACATTTTCGGCAGTACCTTCCTTATATAGATTAATCATTATATCTGCCTGCTCTTGAATCGGATTAGCATCTTTGACTTGGTCAATATCTTTTAGTGTTGTCCATATTGCTACATAGGAGTTAGCCATTACTTTATAGTCTATTCTTTCTGTATCTCTTCCAAGCCATTTTGTGCCCACTGGATAAACATTGTATTTAGCGATTCCTTTTTTTGTCAAAATCAGTTTATCCAATATTGATTTTACTTCATCCAATGATTTTGCTTTAAAGAAAACAGTGATATTTGGAAAGTAATCAAGTTTGTTAATTTTGGCATCTGGATCAAAATATGCATTTTCAATAACATCTTTTTTCCATAGTTCGACAAACTCATTAATAAAGTCATTGTAATTATCTTTGACCAACTGTACATTATCTGTTTCCCATTCCCCATACAATCGCATAATTTTGTCTTCCCAAATTTGAATCTACCACTTCATTGGTTGCAGTTTGTTCGGTTTCTGATTTGGTAGTTTGTTTTTCTTTTGATGGATTGTTGCAAGCAAATAGCAACGTGATTATGATTAATTGAATTAATGTTTTTTCATCTTTTTTATGTCTAATGATTAATTCTTGTTTTTATAAAACTCTCTTTAAAGTATTTTCTTTCATCACGATACGGTGCTTAATTACACCAATTACATGCATGGCAAAAAGCAACATCAATATTAAAGCCATTATTCCGTGTCCTTTTAATGGCAATATTTCCTCCCGATTGATAATCAGTTCTGAATTCCCACTACTCAATGCTTCTCCGTAACCTCCTAAAACCATAGTAGCAATTCCTGAAATTGCAATTCCAAATAATAAAAAGTAAAAAGCATTGTGTATCCAAACAGCTAATTTGTCATTAATTTTGGAATCGGTTTTTAGGTCGGCTGGGCGTGGTGCTTTGAAGAATAGCCAACTTCTAATTATTGTGAGGATGAATATGATTATCCCAAAGACAGCATGAATTTTTATTAATCCCATTTTTTCTGCTGGCTCAAGTCCAGTCATGTATTTCCCAAGTGGAAATAAAATGAGTATCAGTAGGGCAGTAAGCCAATGAATGGCAATAGTTCCCTTGCTGAATTTTTTACTTAAATCATTTTGAATTTTTGCGTTCATATTATTTCGTTTTTAAATTTACATAAGATTGGTTTGAATTATTTTTAGCAATGAAGTAACTTTCTCAAGTTCTTCATCATTTATACCTTTTACACCTTGCTTGTTCACCTCGACTGATATAGGAATAATATCATTCAGGAGTTTTTTTCCATTGTCGGTAATGTAGATGTTATATTTTCTTCTGTCTTTTTCGGAAGATTTTCGTTTAACATTTCCACCTTTTTCAAGCAAATCAAGCATTCGTGTAATATTGGTCTTGTCCTTTCGTCCTTTCAGGGCTATTTCACTTTGCGTTATCCCAGGAAATACGTTTACAATATTTAGAATTCCCCATTGTTCAACAGTTGTATTAAATCCTTTTTCCTTAATCATTTTGTTAAATTGGTGCCGCAAAAGGCTATTTGTTTGACCAATCAGATAGCCAAGAGAATCATTGATATTAAAATCATTCATCGTTCGCAATATTTATAGTTGCTATGGCAAAAGTAAGCATAACAACTAATATGTGCAAATTTTATTTATTTTATAATTTGTGAGTTGTTTTAAAATTCCAACTAACGTTAAAATTAGTTGTTGTGTATCAGTTGTTTACAGTTCTTGTAATTTTCTAAAAATTTTTCCTGAAATACGATTTTTTTCTTTTGATGTTAGCTAAAATATTCAACGGAATTTTTCAGTAGGGCAATTGAAGTTAACAACTGTGTAACAGGATTACCGTTATTTCGATTATAGCTGTTACGCTGTTTCAGGCATCTAATGTATTATTTTTCAATAAATTATCCAAGCGGCTTTTAATTATTATTTTAAATCGGTTGTTAATTTCGGATGAGGTTCGGATACTTAGGGGGGATGTCTTAAAAGTCTGTGCAGTCATGTTGAACCTGTTTAACTTCGTTGAGTCTTCGGGTTCAGAATCTTAAGCTTCAAATAAGTAATGTATTATCCGGATGCTGAAACAAGTTCAGCATGACTGCACAGATTTTTTGTCAGTCCCTGTAACAAAAAAAGGTTCATTGTTTAATCACAATGAACCTTTTTCGGGAATATTCTAAATTTATAATTTCAAAAGAATAATAATATTGTTTTTCAGGATTTCGATAACACCGCCTTTTACATCAAAAAGTTCTTCGGTATCATCAATTTCCACAACTTTTATCTGTCCTTTTTGCAAAGTGGAAATTATGGGTGCATGATCTTTTAATATCCCGAATTGTCCGTCACTTCCGGGTACTTTAACGTATTTAATTTCCTTGCTGTACAGGGTTTCTTCAGGTGTAACTATTTCTAAAAACATATTATTTTTCTTGTGTTTCTTTTAATATTTTTTCACCTTTTGCGATGGCATCTTCAATGGTTCCCACAAGGTTAAATGCAGCTTCCGGATATTTATCAACTTCCCCGTTAATAATCATATTAAACCCTTTAATGGTTTCTTCAATCGGAACTAAAACACCGCTTAATCCGGTAAATTGTTCCGCTACAAAGAAGGGTTGTGATAAAAATCGTTGAACACGTCGTGCTCTGTGAACCGTTAATTTATCTTCTTCGGAAAGTTCATCCATACCGAGAATAGCAATAATATCTTGTAATTCTTTATATCGTTGCAAAATATTTATTACTTTTTGAGCAGTTTCGTAATGCTCTTGACCAATAATATCAGGTGTTAATATTCTTGATGAAGAATCAAGCGGGTCAACCGCAGGATAAATACCGAGTTCTGCTAATTTTCTGCTTAATACCGTTGTGGCATCTAAGTGAGAAAAGGTTGTAGCGGGAGCGGGGTCTGTTAAGTCATCGGCAGGAACATAAACCGCTTGAACGGATGTAATTGATCCGTTTTTAGTTGAAGTAATACGTTCTTGCATTTCACCCATTTCCGTAGCTAAAGTGGGTTGATATCCGACCGCAGAAGGCATTCTTCCGAGAAGAGCCGATACTTCCGAACCGGCTTGGGTAAATCTAAAAATATTATCAATAAAAAATAAAATATCGTTGCCTTTACCTTCTCCGTCACCGTCTCTGAATTTTTCGGCTACCGATAAACCTGATAATGCCACACGAGCACGAGCTCCGGGAGGTTCATTCATTTGGCCGAAAACCATGGATACCTGAGATTCTTTGATTTTTTCTTTATCAACTTTTGATAAATCCCAGCTGCCTTCTTCCATTGATTTTGTAAACTCGTCTCCGTATTTTACAATTCCGGATTCAATCATTTCACGTAATAAGTCATTACCTTCGCGTGTGCGTTCACCGACACCGGCAAAAACAGACATTCCGTCGTATCCTTTGGCAATATTATTAATTAATTCTTGAATTAATACGGTTTTACCTACACCGGCACCGCCGAAAAGCCCTATTTTTCCGCCTTTTGCATAGGGCTCAATTAAATCTATAACTTTAATTCCGGTATAAAGGACTTCTTTGCTTGTCGAAAGATCTTTAAAAGCAGGGGCTTCATTGTGAATGGGATAACCATCGCTTTTATCCAGAGATTCTAAACCGTCAATTGTATCACCGATAACGTTTAATAAACGTCCTCTTACTTTTTCGCCTACCGGCATTTTAATGGGTGCACCGGTTGCTTTAACTTTCATCCCTCTTTCCAATCCGTCAGTCGTATCCATAGCAATCGTTCTTACGGTATACTCGCCGATATGTTGTTCTGCTTCAACAACTAATGTATTTCCGTCATCGCGCGTAATTTCTAAAGATTCGTGTATTTCCGGAAGTTTGCTTCCTGTTTTTTCAAAACTAACATCAATTACGGGTCCTATGATTTGTACGATTTCGCCAAAATTATCTGCCATATTATTGTATTAAAAAATTTTCAAATTTAATCGCAAAGATACTATTCGTATTTTACAGATACAAATTTATTTCTTTTGTATTTATTTGACTTAATTTCTGCAAGACAAAACCTAAAATAATGACGGTCATCAAATCACTATTTGAATTTAAGTGAAACGGGTTTGTATATAATCCTCTGTTTATCAAAGAATTGATATGATGACTTGCGAGTTTATGGTATAAATAAAAAAAGCTGCCTTCAGCAGCTTTTAATTTAAATATTATTTAAAAAGTTTAATTTACGGAATAACGTTTAAATCCGGTAACTTTAACTTCTGCATCAACCTCTTTTAAGAAATCGCGAATGGTTTTTTTGTTATCTTTAACCCATTGTTGATTTAACAATGTATTTTCTTTAAAGAATTTGTTTAATCTTCCGACAGCAATTTTCTCAGCTAAATCAGCCGGTTTGCCTTCTTGAATAGCAAGTTCTTTACCGATTTCAATTTCTTTATCAATAATTTCTTGTGAAACATCATCTTTGTCAACAGCTATAGGACTCATTGCTGCAATTTGCATAACAATATCTTTACCTGCATGTTCTTCAATTACTTTTGTAAATCCGGCAATTGAAGCCAATTTATTTCCGGGATGAATGTATGAAGCAACGGATTCACCTTCCACTTTATCGTAAAAACCGAGTTCAATTTTTTCACCGATTACGCCGGTTTGAGTAATGATTTCATCACTGATTTTAACTCCGTTCAGTTCTAAATTTTTAAGTTCTTCAAGATTTGCGGGATTGTTTTCAACGGCAACATCTGAAATTTGATTTGCGAATTTTACGAAATCATCATTTTTAGCAACGAAATCTGTTTCACAATTTAATGCAATTATAACAGCTTTTTTACCGTCAGATGATTGTTTTGCAATAACGGCACCTTCCGAAGTATCTCTGTCAGCACGTTTGCCGGCTACTTTTTGTCCTTTTTTTCTGAGAATATCAATGGCTTCGTCAAAATCTCCGTTTGATTCTGCAAGCGCATTTTTACAATCCATCATACCGGAACCGGTCATTTTTCTTAATTTTGCAACATCTGCTGCACTTATTTTAGTCATTTTGTTTCAGTTTTTAAACTTAAAGTATTAAATTATTTTTTACGAGCTCTGGTTTTTACGGGCTCTTTTTTATCTGTATTTTCAGATTGTTTTTCCTTTCTTTCAGCTTTTTGCTCGTTTAAACCTTCAGTAATTGCTTTTGAAATAACATCTACAATTAAAGAAATCGATTTAGAAGCATCATCATTTGCCGGTATCGGGAAATCAACACTCGGATCAGAATTTGTATCAACCATTGCAAAAATTGGTAAACCTAATTTTTTTGCTTCGGCAACGGCAATTTTTTCTTTGGTCACATCAACCACAAATATTGCTGAGGGAACACGTTTCATATCAACAATGCTGCCTAGATTTTTGTCTAATTTTGCTCTTTCACGCATAATTTGGAGACGTTCTCTTTTGGATATTTTATCAAAAGTTCCGTCTTCTGCCATCGTATCAATGGATTTCATTTTTTTAATGGCTTTTCTGATTGTTCTGAAATTTGTTAACATACCGCCCGACCAACGTTCTGTAATATAGGGCATTCCGGTAGGTTTGATTTTTTCTTCAACAATTTCTTTAGCTTGTTTTTTTGTTGCTACGAAAAGAATTTGACGGCCTGATTTTGCAATTTGTTTTGCAGCTGCACAAGCTTCATCAAGTTTTATCATTGTTTTGTATAAATCAATGATGTGAATTCCGTTTTGCTCCATAAAAATATAAGGAGCCATTTTAGGATTCCATTTTCTTTTGAGGTGTCCGAAGTGAACACCGGCATCCAATAATTGGTTAAAATCTGTTTTTGACATGTTTTTTAATTAAGTTTACATTCTTATAATAAAGCAATTACCAAGTAGCGACAAAAAATGCCGGTCTTGGTAATTTAGATACTAAACTTAAATTTGATATTAAGTTCAAATCTTGGGTATTATCGTTTACTGAATTGGAATTTTTTACGAGCTTTAGGTTGTCCCGGTTTTTTCCTTTCAACGACTCTGGCATCTCTTGTTAAGAAACCTTCTTTTTTCAAAGCTGATTTATCATCCGGATTAATTTTTACCAATGCTCTGGAAATTGCCAATCTTAATGCTTCAGCCTGTCCTTTAAAACCGCCGCCTTTTAAATTGACATTAAGATCATATTTTCCTTCAGCTTCAACAACTGAAAAGGGTCTTAATATTTGATGTTTCAGCTCATCAATCGTGAAATATTCATCAAAGTTTTTTTTATTGACAGTAATATTTCCTTTTCCGTCTTTCAAATAAATTCTGGCGATTGAAGCTTTTCTTCTTCCTGTTGCGTTTACTGTATCCATATTATTTTATTGTATTGATATCAATTTTTTTCGGTTTTTGTGCTTCTTGATTGTGTTCTGAACCTACATAAACATATAAGTTTCGGTACAATGCACTTCCTAATTTATTTTTCGGCAACATCCCTTTAACAGCTTTTTCAACAAGTGCTATCGGTTTTTTTGCTAATAATTCGGCAGGGTTTGTAATGCGTTGACCTCCGGGGTAACCGGTATGGCTGAAATAGCGTTTGTCAGTCCATTTATTTCCGGTAAGTTGCACTTTTTCCGCATTAATAACAATCACATTATCTCCGCAATCAACATGAGGCGTATAGTTTGTTTTGTATTTTCCTCTTAAGAATTTAGCAACGATTGAAGACAATCTTCCTAAAGTTTCTCCCTCTGCATCAATCAGCAACCATTCTTTATTAACAGTCGCTTTATTTGCCGAAATTGTTTTGTAACTTAAAGTATCCACTTTGTTTATTTTTTGATTTATATCTGTTCCGTCAGGAATTTTCGGACTGCAAAAATATAACTATTTTATTAAAGTACAATAGTTATTAACAATATTTTGTCAGTAAAGTTTAAAAGGGTGATTATTTTATTAAAAATGAGCAAATTGAGAGTAATGCCGGTTTAAAAAATATTTTCGGAAATGCTTTTTTCCAGTTCCGTTTTTATTTTTAATACCCGTTTTTCAATACTTAAAATTTCATTTATAAATTGAACGGATTTTCCGGCAATCCACAAATTTTTATAATTACCCGGTTTTACGGATTTTTCTAATTTCTTCATCCCTTTTATCTGGACGAGCATTTTAAAATATTTTTTTGTTCGCGGATTTTGTGATAAACTTCTTTCAAACCAATTTTGCTTGTATCCGATTTTTTTGGCATAAGCCGTATTAATGATTGTACTCGGTGTTCCGGAAATACGAGTTGTCATAACAATATCTTCGGCTTTTGCATGAACGACGCCGTTTTTATAATCGTCGGAAACGGGGGCTTCTTCCGTTGCAATAAAACTTGTACCGACAGATGCTCCGGCAGCTCCTAAAATAAGAACGGAATGTAAGGCATTTCCCGTGCTGATACCGCCGGCTGCAATTATAAGTGTTTCGGGGAACCGTTCTTTCAAGGCCGGAACTAATATTTGAAGCGGCTCGGGTCCGGCATGTCCTCCGGCGCCTTGTCCCACGGCTATAATACCGTCTGCTCCCAAATTGACAACTTTTTCGGCATGTTTTAAATTCGTCACATCACAAAACACTTTTGCGCCGTATGTATGAGCTTCTTCAATAACTTCTTTCGGATTACCGAGTGAGGTAATGTAAAAAGGAACTTTATTGTTGATACAAATTTCTAAATGTTTTTTATAATACGGATTTGATTTTTGTGTAATTAAGTTTACTCCGTAAGTTCCGGGATTTTCGGTTTCCGAGATAAATTGATTGAGATTTTTAAGAACTGTATCCAGTTTTTCGGGTTCACGGTAATTAAGTGTGGGAAAAGTGCCGATAATTCGATTTTTTACTGCGGCTTTTACCATTTTTTCATCAGATACCAAAAACATCGGTGCCATAATAATCGGCAAATCAATATTGAACAGTTCGGTTAGTTTTGTTTTTATCATATTAATCAGGGTTTGTCAATAAAGTTTGGTTTTTATAAATTCAGAGATATTTTTATGTAATTTCAGCTTAAAGATATGAGACATCAGATTTGAGAAATGAGAAAACCATATTCTATAATTAACTATATATCAATGAAATACAGTCTAAGCACTCATATCTCTAATCTCATATCAAAATATCAACAAAAAAGAAAGTCATATAAAATAATAAAATTACAGGTTTACAGACAGACACTAATTTTTTAAAAAATTCCGAACAGTTCGGCATCAATTTTATCAATAACTTCACTTAAATCTTTCGGGTTATTGGCAAAATCTTTATCGTTAACATCGAGAATCATTAATTTCCCGAGATCGTAATCGGTAATCCAAGCTTCATAGCGTTCGTTAAGCCGTGTAAGGTAATCAATGCGGATACTGTTTTCATAATCTCTGCCGCGTGCTTGTATTTGTTTTACCAGTTTCGGTATGTCGGCACGTAAATAAATTAATAAATCCGGCGGTTGAATAAAGGAGCTCATTAATTTAAATAAACTTTGGTAATTTTCATAATCTCTGGTAGGCATTAATCCCATTGTGTGCAGATTCGGAGCAAATATTCGGGCATCTTCATAAATCGTTCGGTCTTGAATAACGGTTCTTCCGGATTTTCGGATGTCGATAACCTGATTAAATCGGCTGTTTAAAAAATACACTTGAAGACTGAATGACCAACGTTGCATATCTTCATAAAAATCACTTAAATACGGATTTTCATCAGCATCTTCAAAACGTGCTTCCCATTTATAATGTTTGGACAAAATATCCGTCAGAGTTGTTTTTCCGGAACCGATATTCCCCGATATTGCTATATGCCTGCTGTTCTCGATGTTTTTATACATAGTAACGCTTTTTTGATTTTGAGCATATAAAATTAATAATTAAATAATGATTAGCGGAATTTTTTGTTTGATTGTTGAAAAAAAGGAGCGAATAGTTACGCTCCTTTTAAAATTTTATTACTAAAACTATTGTATTAAACTATTCTGTAATAATTGTTTTGACATCAATAATTTTTTCTCCGGTTTTTAAACATATTGTATAAACACCTTTTTTTAAATCGGAAGTTGAAATTTTAATCCTATTTTCGGATTTGTTCAATTTAATAATTTTTACTGTCGAACCTTTTGAATCCGTAATTAGTAAAACGGTTTTTCCCGAATTTACTTTATTAATATTATAAGTTACAAAAAAATATTTTTTTGCGGGATTCGGGTAAACATTAAACGATTTGCCGTCGGACGGCAGTTGAATATCGGATGAGACATCCTGCCGGTCTGTCTCTGCAGAATTCTTATCTTTTCTGCTGATAATTACCTTTTCGGAAGTTGCAATTTTATCTTTATTAAATTTTCTGCACCAATAAGTTCCCGCTTTCCAATTTTCACATTCAATTAAAAATTGATTCGCCTGAGTTTTAAGCTCAAAATTTCGGACTTCTTTACCGGTATCATCAAAAATTGCTATTCTTACATTTTTCGGGTTTTCTTTTTCGGAAAGTGCATATTCAATGATGAAATAATCTTTAGCCGTTTCAGGATAAACCGAGAATGTTTCGGGCAAATTTTCGGGTACGGAATTCGCATTTTTGTTGCCGCCTTCTTCAATATCCGGAATAGGATAACCGTAATCCGTTCTTTCAATAAGAGACAATACCGCTCTTGCCTGCATTCCGGCATTTGTTGTGCTGTCATCGGCAAGTGTGTGAATAAGAACTTTTTGTTCGTTGCTCATTTCAAACCAAGATTTTTCGGCATTTTTTAAAGCAAATTTGATGTTATAAAATTGTGCATTTTTTTCGTATTCCGATTGTTGTTTATTTGACAAGTCGAAATTTTGCGGTATGCCGGCAAACAGTGTTTGTGCATCTTGTATTCGATTTTGCGACATATAGAAATTCACCAATTGATACACTCTGTGTAAATTATTTTCCGATATTAGCAAATTTTCAATTGTATCAAGCGATTGTTCTGTTGTGTCGAGTAATAAACGAGTAATTTTTCGGTTAATCAAATTTTCTCTTTCGTTTTTAAAAGTCGATAATTTGCTTTCGAGTTTTTCTTTATGCGAAAGACTGTCTTTGCCTAAATTTATTTCATCACGCATGTATTGAGGCAGTTGATTTTGACGATTATCAAGTGCATTTTGAACATGAACGGATTTTGCCGCACCGGGATTAGCTGCCAACACTTGTTTTACCATTATCGACGGTAAAACATCTTCAACAGTTGTTGAACTAACCATAACGGTATCTGATAAATTCGGTGATTTTTCGAGTAATGAATTTCTTAATTTCAGAGCTTCGTCCGGTTCTGCATTTTCAACATTTTCGGTTG
>JANTGL010000014.1 GCA_024762915.1 Bacteroidales bacterium
GGCGGTAAAGGGGTTTATGATTTTTTGAATTTAACAAATTCGGCACGAATTGCAGCTCTCGGGGGAACAAATGTTTCAATTTATGATGATGACTTGAATTTTGCTTTAGAAAACCCGGCATTATTGAATTTAGAAATGAATAAAAAACTCGTGTTAAATTATGTCAATTATTTTGCCGGTATAAACTACGGATATGCGGGATATGCCGATAATTTTAAGAAATTCGGAACCGTATCCGTCGGTATTCAATATATTAATTACGGAAATTTTATTGCTGCCGATGAAACCGGTGTGATAACAGGCAATTTCAGAGCATCGGATTATGCTTTAAATATTATTTGGTCAAAACAGTTATTTAAAAATATTGTCGGGGGTGTTAATTTTAAACCGATTTATTCCCATTTGGAAAGTTACAATTCATTCGGGATTGCTGCCGATATCGGAATTACTTATTTTAAAAAAGAAACTGATTTTGCGGCATCATTGGTTGCAAAAAATATCGGCACTCAAATAAAACCTTATTACGAAGGTCATTATGAACCCGTCTCATTCGACCTTCAAGCCGGCGTTTCCAAAAAGTTGGCTCATGCACCGTTCAGAGTGAACCTTACCGCCCATCATCTTTACAAATGGAATTTACGATACGACGTTCCGGAAGATGTTACCCAAATTTCTTTTGCACAGGAAACGGATACCGTCAAAGGTGAAATTCTGACAAATATTTTGGATAATGCCATGCGTCATTTAATTGTAGGTGTTGAATTACTGCCTTTAAAAAGTTTTTATGCTTCAATCGGCTATAATTTTCAACGCTTTCAGGAAATGAAACTGACAGACAAAAGCGGCTTCACCGGATTTTCATGGGGTTTCGGTCTTAAACTGAAAAAAATGGGTTTCAGTTTCGGAAGAGCAACTTACCATCTTGCCGGTGCATCCAATCATTTTTCGTTGTATTTTGATGTGTCAAAATTCGGAGGAAAAAAGAAGGTGAAAATTAATTGATAATTAACAATTGATATTGAAAAATTTTAATTATTAATTACTTTTGATGCCGAAACGACTTTTGACCGGACTTTTGAACATCCGAAGGATTTCAAAACACCCTAAAAAACTTTCAACTTTATAAACTTTACACTTTTAACTATAGAAATGAACAAAAAACTGATTATAGCCATTGACGGACATTCTTCCTGCGGGAAAAGCACCTTGGCAAAAGACATATCTAAACACTTTAATTACAGATACATAGACACAGGTGCAATGTATCGTGCAGTAACTTTTTATGTGATTGAAAACAAACTTTACGACGGTAAAAAAATAAACGAAGAAGCACTGAAAAAAGATTTGGATGCCGGCAAAATAGCGATTGATTTCAGATACAATCCAAAACTAAAAAAATCGGAAACGTATTTAAACGGAAAACATATTGAACAAGAAATTCGCGGCATTGAAGTTTCAAATTTGGTCAGTCCGGTTGCCGTTATTCCTTTCGTCAGGAAAAAACTTGTCGATTTGCAACGCGCCATGGGCAAAGAAGGCGGTATTGTCATGGACGGCAGAGACATCGGCACCAATGTTTTTCCGAATGCCGATTTAAAAATTTTCCTCACTGCTGATGCCGAAGTAAGAGCAAAAAGACGCTACGAAGAATTGAAAGCTAAAGGCGATAAAGTCAGTATTGAAGAAATTCTTAAAAATGTAAAAGAGCGCGATTATATCGATTCGCATCGCGAAACAAATCCTTTGCGACAAGCAGAAGATGCCGTTTTAATTAACAATTCAAATATTTCAATCAGCGAACAGGCCGAAATTGTTACAAAAATGATTGAAGAGAAATTACTTGAAAACTAAAAAAATGACCATAGAAATTGATAACAATTCAGGATTTTGTTTCGGAGTGGTAAAAGCCATAGAAATTGCCGAAAGAGAACTTGAAAAAGATAAAAAATTGTATTGCCTGGGTGATATCGTTCATAATGATGCAGAAGTTAAACGGCTGGAAAAAAAAGGTTTAAAAACCATAAGTCATGATGAATTCAGAACTTTAAAAAACACAAAAGTCTTACTTCGTGCACACGGGGAACCGCCTGAAACATACAAAATTGCAAAGCAAAACAACATTGAACTCATTGATGCCTCTTGTCCGATTGTTTTAAATCTTCAAAAGAAAATTGATAAAGCATATACGGATTTCAGTTCCGTTGAAGGGCAAATCGTAATCTTCGGAAAAGTAGGACATGCTGAAGTTATAGGACTTTTAGGACATACCGAAAATAAGGGTATTGTTATTTCCGAAGAAAAAGATTTAGATAAAATTGATTTCTCAAAACCGATCAATATTTTTTCGCAAACGACGAAAAGCCGTTCAAGTTATCATTCGATTATTGAAAAAATAAAAGAACGAATGATTTCGGAAACAGGAAATGACGAAATTAATTTTATCATTAACGATTCTACCTGTCGGGCTGTTTCCAACAGAGATGTTTTTTTGAAAGATTTTGCCAAGAAACATGATATTATCATTTTTGTCAGCGGCAGAAAAAGTTCTAACGGAAAAGTTCTTTATGAAGTTTGTAAAAATCAAAATCCGCATTCTTATTTTGTATCCGAAACCGACGAATTACAAAAAGATTGGTTCAAACCGAATATTTCCGTAGGTATTTGCGGAGCAACTTCCACTCCTACTTGGCTTATGAAAAAAATTAAAACGGCTATTGAAAAATTTGAGAAATAAAAAAAAGGAGAAAATCTTAAACTTTCTCCTTAAAACTTTTATTTAATAACTTGTTTATCCCCAGCTTTCAACGTGAATTTCACCGGGTGATTTGCGTTTATGCTCTTTAAATCCGTCTTTTTCAAGTTTTTCAAACATACTTTCTACCATTTTCGGATTTCCGCAAAGGAAAATATGTGAATTATCAGGCATGGGTTTTATTCCCCATTTTTCATTAATAACACCTGCTTCCCACATATCTTGAACAAAACGGGTATCGCCGCCCCAAGGAACATGTTCTTTCTCAACATCAATAATTGTAGGGAAATATGAAAATCTGTCAGAAATATTTTCTAAAAGCATCAATTCCGAACTGTAACCCAAATCCCAAGAATTGGCTGCACCGTGAATAACGGCAATTTTTCGAGTACCGCCGCCGAGAATATTTGACCGTAACATACTCACATACGGAGCAACTCCCGTCCCGGTAGCTACCAAAATAATATTATGATCTTCAGGAACTTCTTCCAAAGTAAACATCCCGACCATTTTTTTCCCAAGCTCTATTCTGTCACCGATATTCAATGCAAAAAGTCGTGGTGTTAAAGCACCCGATCGTACCAAAGAAATATAAAATTCAATAAATTGCTTTGATTTTGAAGATGATGCAATCGAATAAACTCTTTTTATCATTTTATTCGGGTCAAAATCCTCCATATCAGGTGTTGCATCTTGAACTCGAGGTGCAGTACCCGGCAGTGCCAAAGCGGCAAATTGTCCGGGTATAAAATCCGGTAATTCCCATCCGTCAGGTGCAATCCTGAAAATTTTCATTGACGGTGACACTTGAATTATTTGTGTAACCACAGCATTAAATTTACTTTCCATTATTTAATATTTTAAATTTGTTTTTTAAGAAATTCCTCCGAAATATTTCATAAACTGAATTCTTTCATACATTCTGTTATTTTTGATATTATGAAAATTTAATTTTCCTTTCATATCTTCAATTGATGAAAAACCGTGTTTATTCATAACTTCCTCCGTTTCTGAAAGCATCGAATTAATATATTCGAGTCCGTTTTTATAAAATGCTGAAACAACATGAACCGCAGATGCACCGACTAACACTTGTTTTGCCATACTGTATCCGTCGTGAATTCCGGTGGTTGCAGCCATATCAGCATCAATTTTTTCAGATAATAAAGCAATCCAACGTAAAGGTAAAATATATTCATCCGGAGAACTGAACACATTGGAAGAAACAATATCCAGATTTTCTAAATCAATATCCGGATTATAAAACCGATTAAATAAAGTTACTCCCTGAACATTATCCGTTGCACTTAATTTATAAATTAATCTTGCCAAACCGGCAGAATAATAACTCATTTTCAGAGAAACAGGAATTGAAACAGACTTTTTAACTTTTTCGGTTATTTTAAAATACATTTCTTCCGTTTCTTTACTTTCAGTAAAAGGATCGGACGGTAATAAAGAAATATTCAGTTCCAAAGCATCGGCACCGGCATTTTCAATTTCTTTTGCAAATGTAGTCCATTCGTTATCATCAACACAATTAATGCTGGCAATAACGGGAATATCGACCAAAGATTTTGAATCTTTAATTAATTGCAAATAATCATTTATCGTTTTATCTCTTGTATATTCACGGATATATTCATATGCTTCCGGATAATCATTAACACCGCTGTATACAACTTTATTAATCTCAGCATTAATTTGTTCTTCAAATAATGATTTTAATACAACGGCACCGGCATTGTGTTCTTCTGTTTTTTTAACTTTTTCCGGTTTATCGGTTAATCCCGAACTTCCTACTATTAAAGGATTTCTCAATTCCAAACCCAAATATTTTGTTCTTAAATCCATATAAAACAACTTTAAATAAAGTACCACAAATTTAGATAAAAATTCTTTTTTACCTAAACTTTAATAAAAAAGATTATTTTATCTGAAATTACTGCCTTAAATAAGTAAAAATAAGATATCGGAAAATAATAAATATTGATAATTATCAACTTTAAATCTGTTTTACAATTTAGAATAACTCTAAATTAAAGATCCCGGAAGCATGTTACTTTGCATCATCAAATCCTTATTTTTTCTGTGTTAAACACCATAATTATAATAAATAAACCATATTAAGACATAAAAATATTTTAATCTTTTTAAATTAATTTATATCTTCGTAATTCTCAAATAAATTATCAAATGATTGTTATTTTCATCCTAATCGGATTAAGTCTTATCGTCGCATTAATATTTTTATTCCTGTATATCTGGTCAGTAAAAGACGGCCAATTTGATGATGATTATACACCTTCCGTAAGAATATTGTTTGACGAAAACAATCCGAGTGAAAATACAATTAATAAAACGGAAAAATCTGATTATAAACAAAATATTTCTGAAACCAATAAAAATTAAAAGGTATGACACAAGAAAAATTTTACTATGACAACAAGATTGTAAAGTTGTTTGCCTATGCCACAATTTTCTGGGGAATTGTAGGAATGCTGGTCGGTTTATGGGCTGCTGCAGAACTTGCTTTTCCGTCATGGAATTTAGGTTTATCATGGCTCACATTCGGAAGAATTAGGCCTTTACACACAAATGCAATTATTTTTGCATTTACGGGTAATGCAATTTTTACGGGAGCTTATTATTCTGTTCAAAGACTGCTGAAAGCCAGAATGTTCAGTGATTTTTTAAGTAAAATAAACTTTTGGGGTTGGCAATTTATCATTGTTCTGGCAGCAATTACTTTACCCTTGGGAATTACAATGAGTAAAGAATATGCTGAATTAGAATGGCCTATTGATATTTTAATTGCCATTGTATGGGTAGCTTTCGGTTGGAATTTAATCGGGACATTAATTAAAAGACGTGTACAACACATCTATGTTGCAATTTGGTTTTTCTTAGCCAGCTTTGTTGCTGTTGCTGTTCTTCACATCGGAAATTCCATTGAAATACCGGTTAATTTTTTTAAAAGTTATCCTGTTTATGCAGGCGTTCAGGATGCCGTTGTACAATGGTGGTACGGACATAATGCCGTAGCATTTTTCTTAACAACACCATTTCTGGGCTTAATGTACTATTTCTTACCAAAAGCTGCTAACAGACCAATTTATTCTTACAGACTATCCATTGTACACTTTTGGTCTCTAATTTTCATTTATATGTGGGCAGGTCCTCACCATTTATTATATCAAGCTTTACCGGATTGGGCACAAACACTGGGAGTTGTGTTTTCTGTAATGCTCATCGCTCCTTCATGGGGAGGTATGATTAACGGATTACTTACTTTAAGAGGTGCATGGGACAGAGTCCGAGACAGTGCAATATTAAAATTTTTCGTAGTCGGTGTTACGGCATACGGAATGTCCACTTTTGAAGGGCCTATGCTTTCAATAAAAACCGTAAATTCTTTAAGTCATTTTACGGATTGGACGATTGCACATGTTCACATAGGAGGAATGGGTTGGAACGGATTTATTACTTTCGGTATGTTATATTGGTTAGTACCGAAATTGTTTAATACAAAATTACATTCCGAAAAATCTGCAAATACACATTTCTGGATTGCTACATTAGGGATGTTGGCATATTCTGTTCCGCTTTATTGGGCAGCATTTACCCAAACATTAATGTGGAAAGAATTTACCGATGCCGGTTACTTGGCATATCCTGAATTTTTAGATACCGTAACGCAAATTATTCCGATGTATGTAACACGTGTTATCGGCGGAACTTTATATCTGACAGGTGCTGTTATGATGCTTCCGAATCTTATTAAAACAATAAAATCCGGACATATTATTGAAAACGAAGAAGTTTTTGCTGCTCCGAGAGAAAAAATTGCTAAAAAACGACTTACAGGAGAAACACCTCACAGATGGGTTGAAAGAAAAGCGGTTCATTTTACGGTTTGGGTATTAATAGCCATTATTATCGGCGGTTTGGTTGAAATTATTCCGATGATAACCGTAAAATCAAATATTCCGACAATTGCGGCTGTAAAACCTTATACTCCTCTTGAATTGGAAGGAAGAGATCTGTATATCAAAGAAGGTTGTTATACATGCCACTCTCAAAGTATCAGACCGTTCCGTTCAGAAACAGAACGTTATGGTGAATATTCAAAACAGGGCGAATTTGTTTATGATCATCCTTTCCAATGGGGATCTAAAAGAACAGGTCCGGATTTGGCTCGTTCGGGATACAGAGGCGGTAAAATGTTCCGTCCGGCAGTTTGGCACTACGAACATTTCAAAGACCCGCAAGGATTTATTAAAGGTTCTATTATGCCGGCATACCCATGGTTATTTGAAAATGATTTAAATTACGGTTCATTAAAACGAAAAATTGAAGTTATGCAAATGCTCGGAGTACCATACCCTGAAGGATATGCAGATCAAGCCGGAGCGGATTTGGAAAAACAAGCAAAAGAAATTGCAGGAGAACTTAAAAAAGCAGGAAAAGACATTGCTTGGAATAAAGAACTTATCGCAATGATTGCTTATTTGCATAAACTCGGAAAAGATATTTCCTTGGCAACAGAAGATAAAACTGCCGGAACAAATACAGGAGACGAAGAAAAAGAAACAGTTGAATTTTCTCCTTCTTCAAATCCTGATGATTTAGAAGCCGGAAAAGAAATATATAAAAGCTCTTGTGCCGCATGCCACGGTGCAAACGGTGAAGGAAACATCGGACCGAATCTCGGTGATAATTTTACTTTACACGGCGAAAATGCAAATGATATTTTCAAAGTTATTTCAGACGGTGCCGGAATTATGACCGGTTACAAATCTCAATTTGATGCCGTGAAATTAGGACAAATTTCAAGTTATGCATTTTCTCTGTTAGGGACTAATCCTGAAAACGGAAAGGATCCTGAAGGCAAAGAATTCAAAAAATAAATAATTATGTTAGGAGACAAATTAAAATATCTGGAAGATAATCATTGGGCAACTATTTGGCCGAATATCTCGGTTATTTTATTTACTGCAATTTTTATAATCATTGTAATTGTTGTAATAAAATATAAAAAATCGGATATTGAAAAATGGGAAGCGATGCCCCTTGACGAAGACAATGAAAATAATTCTCCTAAAAATATTTAAACTAAATACTTCATTTTTAAAACGATAATAAAATGGAAAATACAAATAAAGATCCGAAAGAAGTTTTTGAAGGATATAATGAAAAATACGATGAAAAATTAATGATTGATCATGATTATGACGGTATCAGAGAACTTGATAATCCGCCTCCGCCATGGTTGATGTGGTTATTTTATTTCACTGTTTTTTGGGCATTGGGATATGCCGCTTATTTCCACTTTTTTCATGTAGGTCCTCTGCAAGCCGAAGAATATGAAATAGAGATGAAAGAAGCTGCTGAAAAATATAAAACAAATGATGCTGAAACCAAATCAATTGTTCTTCTCACGGATGAAGCATCTTTAAATGCCGGAGCAGCAACGTATGCAAAATCTTGTGCAGATTGTCACGGCCCTGAAGGAAAGGGAGGTATCGGTGTTAATCTGACCGATGATAAATGGTTATACGGAAACAGCGTGAAAAATGTTTTTGAAACAATTAAAAACGGAACATCAAAAGGAATGACATCATTTGCGTCATTACCTGATGACCAATTAATGCAAGTTACATCATTTGTTCTTCAAAAACTTAATACTGCCGAAACAGAAACTGATACAACTGATAATACAGAAAATTAAATGCATTGTTTCTTTTTTCATACAAACTACAAGCTGTTTTATGCTTGTAGTTTTTTTAATAAAGCAAATAAATACTTGATATTACTCAATAACAATATTGAAAAGTAACAATAAATATTCTTCTTATGAAATTAGATGAAAGTCATGATGTAACATTCAGAGATACACTATCAACAATTGACGATAAAGGAAAACGGAATTGGGTATTTGCAAAAAAACCTAAAGGCAAAATTTACAATTACAGAAAATTATTTGCTTATTCTTTATTGGCTTTTTTGTTTATTGTTCCCTTTATAAAACTTAACGGCGAACCCTTTCTTTTATTCAATGTAATTGAAAGAAAATTTATCATTTTCGGAGTTATTTTTTGGCCGCAGGATTCCTTTTTATTTTATTTAATGATGCTCTCATTTATCCTGTTTATCGTTTTATTTACAGTTGTTTACGGGAGACTATTTTGCGGTTGGGCATGCCCTCAAACCGTTTTCTTAGAATTTGTTTTTCGTCCGGTAGAATGGCTTATTGACGGAAACCCTGCAAAACAAAAAAAATTAAAAGCACAAGTTTGGAATTTGGAAAAAATTTTTAAAAGATTATTAAAACATATACTTTTTTGGGTTTTGTCTTTTTTAATCGTTTCTGCGCTACTTTCTTTTATTCTGGGTGCAGAAAATGTAATCAATTTTTTGAAACATCCTTTTCCTGAACATAAATCCGGTTTTATTGCATTAATTATTTTCACATCGGCATTTTATTTCATTTATTCATGGTTTCGAGAGCAAGTTTGTTCTATTATGTGTCCGTACGGTCGTCTTCAAAGTGTATTAATTGACCCCAATACAATTGTTGTTTCATACGATTATCTGCGCGGAGAACCAAGAGGTACGGCTAAAAAAGGAGATACCGAAGCAGCCGAAAAACTAGGAGATTGCATTGATTGTAAACAATGTGTTCATGTTTGTCCGACAAATATAGACATCAGAAACGGAACACAATTAGAATGTGTCAACTGTACCGCATGTATTGATGCTTGTAATGCAACAATGACACGAATAGGAAAACCTAAAGGTTTAATACGCTTTGCCTCGGAAAACGGAATAAAAACAGGTAAAGATTTCAAATTAACACCAAGAAATATTGCATATACTGTTGTATTGACAGGTATTGTAATTTTCTTTTTAACAATGTTACTTACAAGACCGGCAGTTGAAGCAAATATCATCAGAGACAGAAATATATTACCTCAAATTCAAATTGATACAATCGTTAATGTTTATAATGTTAAGATATTAAATAAAACGCACAAAGATTTAAATTTAATAATTAAGCCACAAAATTTTAAAGGGAACTTAAAATTTTTCGGTGATAATTTAAATATTAAAAGCGGAAAAAAAACAGAACCGAAAATGATTATTTATATCCCTAAATCTGAATTGAAAAATAAAAATTCAATTCTGAAATTCGGTATATATTCTGACGGAAAACTTATAGAAAAAGTTGAAAGTAATTTTGTAGGTCCTGATATCAATAATTAAAAAACTATCTTTGCAGAAAAAAATGAAAATGAAATTTAAATTTACATGGGGAACAGGCATTCTTCTTACAATAATTATTTTTGTATCTTTTTTTATCAGTTTTATAATTTTCAGTTTTACAAAAGATGTCAATTTAGTAACTAAAGATTATTTCCCTGATGAAATTGCTTATGATGTTAAAATTCAAAAAATACAAAATACGAATGCACTTAAAGAAAAAATAAGTTTCAATTTAAATAATAATGTATTAAAAATAAAATTTCCTTCTTTTATTAATAATCAAAAAGAAATCAGCGGAACAATTTTATTTTATTACATTAAAAGTGCACGAAAAGACATCATTTATCCGATAAACATAAACAAAGAAAACAATCAATTTATTGATATACAGAAACTTGAAAAAGGCAGATATACAATTAGAGTAGATTGGACATATAAAGACAAATCATATTTTCAAGAAGAAACCGTTGAATTAAAATAAGATGGATTTAGAAATTTTAACATCTGCAATAATTCTCGGACTGGTTACCGGTTTTCATTGTATCGGTATGTGCGGACCCATTGCTATTGCATTACCTCTGAAAAAAGAATCTAAATTTTCAAAAGTTTCAAGTGCCCTGTTATATAATATCGGAAGAGCGATTACCTACGCTACAATGGGTGCTTTTTTCGGTTTTTTCGGACAGAGTTTTGCAATGGCCGGATTTCAAAAATGGGTTTCTTTGGTTATGGGAATTTTAATGATTTTATATGTTATATTCCCGGCAATATTTAAAAACAGATTTGATATAGATAAAATTGCTTTTAAATATACCGGAAAACTTCGTTTCAAATTAGGAAAACTTTTCGGGAAAAAAACCTATTCAAGTCTTTTTTTAATCGGATTATTAAACGGATTGTTACCTTGCGGACCTGTCTATGCCGCTTTAGCCGGTGCTATTGCAACAGGCGGAACTGTCAGCGGTTCACTTTTTATGTTTATTTTCGGATTAGGAACAATCCCGGTAATGTTATCAATCTCTCTGTTAGGAAGCAGAATCAGTTTAAAATCTAAGAAAAAATTATCAAAATTAATACCCTTAACAATTGTTTTTATAGGTTTTTTATTTATTATGAGAGGTTTAGGATTGGGAATCCCGATGCTAAGTCCCCCTGATAAAAAATTAAAACCGCATGATAAAAATAAGATAATGCACAAACAATCATCCAAAATTGTCCAAAATCAATCAAATTTGTATTTGTTTTAACTCATTTATTTATACTTTTATAATTTGTTTATTTCCATTATTCACTAAAAATTATCATTATGAAAAAATTATCAATTTCAGTTTTAGCAATTGTATTAACTTTTAGTTTATCTGCATTGTTCACTTCTTGCGGAGACGACAATGATGACGCAAAAGATGCTGCAAATGAAATGGTTGAAGAAGCTGAGGAAGCTGCTGAAGATGCAGTAGAAACTGTTGAAGCAGCTGATTATTCTGCCGGAGAAGCTATTTACAAAAATAAATGTATGGCTTGTCATCAAGAAAACGGAGAAGGTATTGATCCTTCATTTCCTGCGTTAAAAGGAGTTGCTGCTGATATCAGTATTGTTGTAAACGGTAAAGAAGGAACGGCTATGGTTGCTTTTAAAGATCAATTAAGTGACCAAGAACTGGTTGATGTGATAAACTATGCAAACCATGCTTGGGGTAATAATTATGATGCAGTTACTACTGAGGATATTACAGCTGTTAAATAAAAAACATAAAAAAAAGGATACCTCTAATCCCACTTTATTATCAGTGGGATTTTTTTATTACAAATAATATTAACTTTTTTTAACATTTTTAAGTTTTGTTAACATTTTTTCATATCTTTGTATCAAGAAATATAAATATTAATCCTTTTAATTCTATTTATCATGAAAAGACGTTATTTATCAATTATCGCTTTAGCTTTTGTATTCGGTATTGCAACCGTATTTACTTCTTGCGGAAATGACGAACAAGATGCTAAAGATGCAGCTGCTGAAATTGAAAATGCATTAAATGATGCTATGGACGAAGCTGTTGAAACTGTTGATTCTACGACTCAAGAAGCTGTTGAAGCTGTAGACTCTACAATTCAAGATGCAAAAGATGATGCTGCTGAAGCAGTTGAAGATGCTGTTAAGTAAATTTATTTAACCAAATAAAAAAAGCACCTTAAAAGGTGCTTTTTTTATTTTCTGTTAATTACTATTGACAAAATATCTTTCCTCAGTTCAATTAAATCTTTCATTTCTGTCGTATTTTTAGTTTTATTAAAGCGAAATTGTGCCGATGCCTTTACCAATAATCTTGACCAAATAAATGCAAGTAATCCGAATATCGGTAAACTTATAAAATAAATTGAGGTCAATAATAAGGATTTAGTTATAAACCATACTATTAAAGACTGTAAAATATAAAAAATCGGAAAAGTAAAAATACCGAGACCATAGACAATTGAACTTTCAAATTGCCTGTCTTTTAGATCTTTAGTAATAATATTCGGTAAATAATACGGAATTAAATTATTAATAAAACCGTACAAATAAACAGGAATTCCAATTAATAATATCAAAACCTTTCCTGTCAATTTATTATTTGAAACCGCTTTTTCAAGAACCCAATCTTTTAACTTAAATTTATCCAAACCTGCTTTATATTTTTTAATTTTTTCAATTAATTCATTAAAAATCTTCGGTTTAGTTTCTTTCAAATCATCAACTCTTCTGACAATTTCTTTATCGATAATTATCTTATTCTTTAAATCTTTTAAATCCAGAGAAAGTTCGTCGGCAATATTCGTATCACACACATCAAGCAAAAAATTATATTCATCATGGGTCTGTAAATCTTTAATATAAATAATTTGCTCACGTATTTTTTCATGTAATACATTTCCGAATTTCAACATTGTTTTTATCGGATCGGCTTTATAATCCTCAAAGTATTCCTTTAAACCTACGGGTTTTCCGAAACTGACAAATAATTCAGTCCTGAAATTCCAATAATTTGAATAATAAATTCCGGTCGGTATAATCTTAATATCAGCTTTATAACCACTGTCTTCTTCAAGTTTAAAAGCAATTCTTTGTATGCCTTTCTTCAATTTTCGTAAATGTCTTTTATCTATATGCTGTGCTTCAGGAAAAATAACAACAGGTCTGTTGCTCTTTAAAACTTGAATTGTTTTATTATAAATTGTTTCATTAAGTTTTAATTTCTCTTTTCCGTCACGTATCCTGAAAACCGGTAAAATTTTAAAAAAATAAAGGATTTTTGCAATCACGGGATTTTGAAAAATATCTGAACGAGCCAAAAAAACAAGTTGTTTATCCAAAGCAAAAATTATGGCTAATGCATCCATTAATGCATTTTGATGATTCGGAGCAATTAATAGAGGTTTATCTTTCGGAATATTTTCAGTGCCGTAATATTTAACTTTTTTATAAAATATTTTATCGTGTGCAAATTTTGTATACACTTTTAATACAGCATAGCGTATTGAAAATCTTTCAACTTTACCTAATTTCATCATAACTCTTTTAAATAATTATATGCAAAGTTATTATTTTACTTCAAAATTAAAACCTTCATTTATTTTTCTTAACTTTGGAAATTGTATTTACAATAATAAAACAACTTATATGACTGACAGTAAAAATTTTAACAAAATATTTGAAAAAAGCATTTCTGATTATCATATTACTGATGATATTAATAAAAATCTTTCAAATCCTTATACGGAAAACACATTAGATTCTCTGTTGTATAAAAAAAATTGGATTGATACCGTTCAATGGCATCTTGAAGATATAATAAGAGAACCCTCAATAAATCCGGATGAAGCATTGAAAATAAAACGAAAAATTGATAAATCAAATCAAGACAGAACCGATTTGGTAGAATTAATTGATAATTTCTTTTTTGAAGAATTTAAAACTGTTACACCCAAAAAAAATGCTTTTATCGCAACCGAAACACCGGCTTGGGCAATTGATCGCCTTTCGATTCTGAATTTAAAAATATTCCATATGCGGGAAGAAGCAGAACGAGAAGATGCCGAATCTGACCATAAAGAGAAATGTAACTTTAAATTAAGTATATTACTGCAACAAAAAACAGATTTAACAACTGCTATTAATCAATTATTTGATAATATTATTAACGGAAATGCTGTTATTAAAACATACAAACAAATGAAAATGTATAACGATCCGAATTTAAATCCGATTTTAAGAGCGTCGTCAAAAAAATAGACTTCCCGTAATGAAAATATTAGTAATCAGATTATCGGCAATGGGTGATGTTGCAATGAGTGTTCCGGTTTTAAAAGCTCTTTCGGAGCAACATTCCGATGATGATTTTTATTTGATTACAAACAAATTATTTAATCCTTTTTTTTTCGATATCCGGAATCTTACTTTAATAAATCCGGATTTAAAACGAAAACACAAAGGCGTAAAAGGCCTTTTTCGACTTTATAAAAAAATAAAAAAAGAAATTAATCCGGATATTGTTGTTGATATCCATGATGTTCTTCGAACAAAAATAATTCGATTTTTCTTTCGATTAAACGGAACAAAAAGCGTAAAAATAAATAAAGGCAGAAAAGAAAAAAGACAACTGACACGCAAGAAAAACAAGATTCTCAAACCTCTTAAACACACCGTAACACGCTACAAAGAAGCATTTTTAAAAGCCGGGGTTTCTATCGAATTACATCCGAATTCCGTCTCTGAATTCAGAATAAAGTCTTCCGAATTAATAAAATTATTACAAGGTAAAGAAAAAAAAATTGGTATTGCTCCTTTTGCAAAACATCCTCAGAAACAATATCCGATAAAAAAAACCGAATTCTTAATTCAAAAACTGACCGAAGAAAATTATAAAATTTTTCTTTTCGGCGGCGGAAAAAAAGAAAAATACATTGCCGAAAACATAGCCGATAAAAATCCTGGTGTAACTTCTTTAGTCGGTAGATTTTCCTTAGAAGAAGAAATCGCATTTATCGATCAACTCGATGTTATGATTACACCCGATTCCGGAAATATGCACATTGCAGCTTTAACATCCGTTAAAATTATTTCAATTTGGGGTGCCACCCACCCTTTTGCAGGTTTCACACCCTATGTCCCGAATGAGCAGTTTCACATCATACAAAATAATAATTTGTCATGCCGACCATGTTCCGTATTCGGGAATAAATCGTGTTATAAAAACACGATTGAATGCCTTCAATTAACAGACAATGAGGAGATTTTGAGAATATGCAAAAAAATAACCGACTGAAAAGATCAAATCGGTTATTTTAACTTTACTAATTAAAACTACATCATGAAAAAAATTATTGAATAATTAGCTTCCCGCTCATTACCTTTAGATCACTTGTTAATTTATAAAAATAAGTTCCCGAACTTACTTTAGGAGTCCATTCAATTTGATATTTTCCGGTTTCTTGCTTACCGTTTATAAATGTTTCAATTAATCTTCCGGAAATATCATAAATTGAAAGATTCACATTTGCAGGCTTATCAATCTTAAAACTAATGGTCACGGCTTTATCAACAGGATTCGGATAACATTTTAAATCAAAATAATGTATATCTTTAACAGAAGCCGGAACAGTTGTAAAAGTCAAAGTTTTAATTTTTGAAATATTATTGTTATCAGTTACAAGAAAATCAATATCCCACGAATTCTCTTCGTCGGGTACTGTTCCCATAAAAATTCCGCTGTCAGAAATTGTCATACCTGCAGGAAAAGATTCTCCGATCATATTAAATTGGATATTACTCGGATCTGACACACCCGAAACACCGGGAATTACATAACTTCCGCTTCCGTTTGAAATTCCGGAAGCCCAACTTAAACCCTGTGTTATATTATCCCCGTAATAAAATTTAATTTCTCCGCTCGGGTACAAAGTAAGAGCAACATCAACATTTGCAGATTGATTTCCGTATAAAGACGTTTTCCATCTGAAAGTTGCATGATTACTGTCTCCTTCATAAAAAATACCGTCACCGTCAGCGGGATAAATCATTAAATCTGATGCAAAAACTCCGATCATTTTATTTCCGATAATTGCTTCTTCAGTTCTTAAATAATTAAAACCCGGTTCGAACAGCACAGAACCGTCTGTACTGATATACAATTCATTATACAATTCTCCGTAATAAGGAAAATTAAAATCTATTGTTTGTGCAGCATAACCGTCATCATTATCAGTCGGATTTAATTGAGAAGTACTTATATTCGGATATGTTTCTGACAATGAATTTTCAGTATATTTTTGTGAGATACTCCAAATATACGGAACTGTGCCGCCCGTTGCTTCCAATTGATATGAATATGAACTTCCTTGTTGACCGTCGGGTAAAATTTCAGTTGAAATTTCAGGTGCATCAAATTCTGCCGCAGCAGTAACAGATAAATAAGTTAAGGAATTATCATTAATTGCAACATTATGAGACGAGCAAACATATTCGTTCCCGATATTATCTTTTATTGAAAAATCAGAGATCTGACCGCTTCCTCCGGAATAAATATCGTCTTCCGTTATTTTTAAAAAGAACTTTGCATCTTCTCCGCTGTTCACATAAGTTAATAAGGAACTGACATCCAAAGCAATTTCAATCGGAGTTGAATTGCTTCCGTTCATCGGATAATCACCGCCTTGCTTTGAGAAAAGCGGAAAATTCAGAACATGTTCCGGTTCGGTATCCGAAGTATTTTCCGAAATGCCGGCAGATATTTTTATTAATTGTCTTGAAGAATGAGCAATCTTTATTTTCATAATTAGTTGGGGAGTTTGAGCTGCTTTAACATGAATTCCGTACACTTTATTTGCATGAATTCCGCCGTTTTCAACAGGTTCAGCCAATAACTTATACATTACATAAGCTTTACCGCCGTTTCCCCAATAAGTTCCCCAAGAATTAACCATAATTAATGCTCCGCGTTCCCAATCTTTCATATCAACGACACCGTCATTATTGATATCGACATCATTTGTAATGTTACCGTCACCACTGAAATCATATGAAATATTATCATCCCAACCGACAAATGTCATGGCATGATTAACAGAATGTCCCCATTCAATAATTTTATTATCAGAAGTCATATTAAAAACATCACTGACACCGGCAGCAAAGTTTGCAATACTTCCGTCAGAAGAGCCGTCAAGATGATCGTACATCCAATGTTTTAATGTTTCCAATCCTTCAGGAGTATTTACATCAATTGCAAAATAATCTTTTACTCTGTTATTCATATCGGATTCGTAATTCGTATAACCGCTGTACCAGCGTGTTGCACCTCCTGTTGCAAGTCCTCCGTATGCCGAAACAGTCGGACAACCGTTTGCTTTTATAATTTCCCAACCGTCCGTATACCAAGAGCCGTTTGCACCGCTTCCGCCGTTTAAAAAATTATAGGTATAATGTGTCGGAAATTGATTAGTTGAAACATTGGCACTTGTTCCTCTTTCACGATTCATCTCATAGGTAAAATTATAAGCAATACCGCTTGCTTGTGCACAACATCCGTCCGTTTGGCTAAAAACAGGTCGAAAATAAGGTTTTGTACTGTTATCCAATGAAGAAGGTAAATCTTTACTACCGTCTTTATATGCCATTTTTATGACGGGGATTTTATTAATTTCTTCCTTTGAAGGGACTCGTAAACTACCGACAATCCAAAGGTCACCGTTTTTATCAGGATTAATATTCTGAATTTGTGCATCTGTAAAAAAAGCACTAAGCAAAAATACTGCAAGTAAAATTATTTTGTTCATAATGATTTTATTTTTTATAACTCAAAGATACCCAAAATAGTAAAAGTTGCATCAAATACACTATTTTTACCAAAAAATAAAAAATGCCGAATATCAGCGAAATAAAAGAATTTTTGGAAGAAAAACACGATTTGTATAACCAAGCTTCATTTATTGACAGTGATCCGATACAAATTCCGCACTTATTTTCAAAGAAAGAAGATATTGAAATAGCCGGATTTCTTACAAGTTCAATTGCATGGGGAAATCGCAAAATGATACTAAGAAATGCCCGAAAGATAATTGCTTTTATGCAAAATAA
>JANTGL010000015.1 GCA_024762915.1 Bacteroidales bacterium
TAAATCAAATTATTGGTATTTAACAATCAGATTAATATCTGTAAATAAAATTTTAACTTTTAAAAAAGCAAATTATTGAGCCTTTTTTTATAAAATAATTAACCGACTATTATCATTATCATTAATTTTTAAATTTAAATATAATAATAATATATATAATGAAAACAATAAACAAACAAATATTGAAAAACGGATTCATTGCATTGGATAAATCTGAAAAAAATTTAAATTTGATTAATGAAATCGAAAAGCTTAAAAAAGAAAAGAATGCCGTAATTTTAGCGCACTATTATGTTGACGGTTCAATTCAAGATATTGCGGATTTTGTCGGTGACAGTCTGGCTCTTTCGCAAAAAGCTGCAGAGACAACAGCTGATATTATCGTTTTTGTCGGTGTTCACTTTATGGCGGAAACGGCAAAAATACTTTCTCCCGACAAAAAAGTTATTTTACCGGATTTAAATGCCGGTTGCTCACTGGCCGATTCTTGTCCGGATAAAGAATTTGAGGAATTCATAAAAAATCATCCGAATCATACGGTGATTTCTTATGTTAATACATCTGCAAAAGTCAAAGCTTTAACCGATATTGTTTGTACATCAAGCAATGCTCTTAAAATCATAGAATCTGTTCCTAAAGATCAGAATATAATTTTCGGTCCTGATCGTAATCTCGGAAATTATATCAGCCGTTTAACCGACAGAAAAATGGTTATTTGGGACGGTGCTTGCCATGTTCATAACGAATTTTCTCTTGAAGGGATTATTGAACAAAAGAAATTAAATCCCGATGCAAAAATAATTGCTCATCCGGAATGTCCGAAGCCGATTGTTACAATTTCCGAATTTGTAGGATCAACATCCGCCCTTATAAATTATACAAAAAAGAATGAGGCAAAAACGTTTATCGTTGCAACCGAACCGGGTGTTATTCATGAAATGAAAAAATTATCTCCCGACAAGTTTTTTATTCCGGCACCGGGAGAAGATGCGGAATGTGCTTGCAGCGAATGCGAGTTTATGAAGTTAAATACGATTGAAAAATTATATACGTGTTTAAAATATGAACAACCGGAAATAGTAATTGATGAAGAAATCAGAAAAAAAGCATACAAACCGATAAAAAGAATGTTAGATTTGTCATAATGAATTATCAATTAAAATATATCATATTAAATTTAGGATTTATCCTTCTCACAATCAATTCTTTTTCGCAAAAGGTGAATGCTGACGGTTATAATAAATTTTATTATCCCGACGGCAGCATATCAAGCGAAGGAACTTTTAAAAACGGTAAACCGGTCGGATATTGGAAATCCTATTATCCGGATAAAATATTAAAATCTGAAGGATACAGAAAAAATGATCAATTGGACAGTATTTGGCGGTTTTTCGACAGAGCCGGTCATCTGACGGAAGTCATTGATTATAAGAACGGTATAAAAAGCGGCTTCTATAAATCCTATAAATTCGTAAACGATTCCGATTACCGAGGAAATGTATTAATTTCAAAAGAATTGTACGTAAACGGAGAAAAAAACGGAAAATCGTATTATTATACGGATAAAGGAAAGTTAGAGAAAACAATTGAATATGAAAAAAACTATAAAAACGGTTATGAAAAACATTATGATGATAAAGGCAATATCATTTTAATATTAAAATATTCATACAATAATTTATTAAGTTCCGACAGAATTAACAGAACAGATACAAAAGGCAGAAAACAAGGGATTTGGAAAACCTTTTACGGAAACGAAAAATTACATATTTATGCAAATTATTTGAACGATACACTAAACGGATATTACAGAGAGTATAATCCTTACGGTGAACTTATAAAAGAAGAGTATTTTATAAAAGGAAAAAAACAAGTCTTAACGAAAGAAGAAAAAGAAAAAAGTAATTTAAAACTTAAAAAAGAGTACTTTGCAGACGGAAAATTAAAAAAAATAGGGGCTTATATTGACGAAAAACCGGTCGGAATACATAAAATATTTGATGAAAAAGGGACTCTAATAAACTCGGAATCATTTTCTGAAAAAGGCGTTAAATTAGGCGAAGGACGTATTGATAAAGAGGGAAAAAAACAAGGAGATTGGAAATTTTTATATGCTGACGGAAAAATTCGATCTGAAGGAAAATTTATAAACGGAAAAAAAACAGGCCCGTGGCTGTTTTATTATAAATCCGGAAATATTGAACAAAAAGGCGCTTATAAAAACGGTAAACCCCAAGGTATATGGATTTGGTATTATGATAATAAGCACATTCGCAGAAAAGGAAAATTTGATAAAGGAAAAGAAATCGGAAAATTTTATGAACTGACTGAAGAAGGAGATAGCCTGTCAACCGGAAGCTATATATACGGTTTAAAAAGCGGCAAATGGAAAACTGTCGTGAATGATTATACGGAAACGGGAAGCTATGTTTCCGGGAAAAAAGAAGGTGAATGGAAAGCTTTTGATTCCGAAGGCAACGAACTGTTTAAAGGTGATTATTTAGAGAATTATCCGGACGGGAAACACATTTATTATTATCCGAACGGAACCGTTAAAGAAATACGATATTATTCGGTCGGACAAAAGGTAAAAAAATGGAAAAAATATACTAAAGAAGGTGATTTAGATACCCTTACGGAATATAAGGGCGGAAAAATATACAAAATAGACGGACAAAAAATAAAAGAAAATTAATTGGATATAAGAGATAATGAAATATCACAAGCAGAAGAAATTTTTGAGCAACAATTAAGACCCGCTCAATTTTCTGATTTTAAAGGACAGGTAAAAATCCTCGAAAATCTCAAAATCTTCGTGGAAGCAGCAAAAATGCGTAACGAGGCACTTGATCATGTGTTATTGCACGGTCCGCCCGGATTGGGTAAAACGACCCTATCAAATATTATCGCTAATGAATTGGGTGTCAGCATGAAAGTTACATCCGGTCCGGTGCTTGATAAACCCGGAGATCTTGCCGGATTATTAACAAATCTGGAAGAAAATGATGTTCTTTTTATTGATGAGATTCATCGTTTATCACCGGTTATTGAAGAATATTTGTATTCGGCAATGGAAGATTTCAGAATTGATATTATGATTGATAAAGGACCGGCAGCACGCTCATTACAACTGACCTTAAATAATTTTACACTGGTCGGTGCAACCACTCGCGCCGGATTATTAACGTCTCCGCTGAGAGCACGATTCGGAATTAAATTTCTGCTTGAATATTATAATGCGGATGTTCTTACAAATATTATAAAAAGATCTTCCGGTATTTTAAATGTTGAAATAAAAGAAAATGCGGCCGTTGAAATTGCTCGCAGAAGCAGAGGAACACCGCGTATCGCAAATGCATTATTACGCCGAGTCAGAGATTTTGCTCAAGTAAAAGGTAACGGAACAATTGATTTGGAAATTGCAAAATATTCATTGGATGCTCTTAACATTGACAAAAAAGGGCTCGATGAAATGGATAATAAAATACTGACAACAATTATTGATAAATTCAGCGGCGGACCGGTCGGAATTAATACAATTGCTACGGCGGTAGGAGAAGACGGAGGTACAATAGAAGAAGTTTATGAGCCGTTTTTAATTATGGAAGGATTTATAAAACGAACAATGCGCGGTCGTGAAGTAACCGAAGCCGCATACAAACATCTCGGAAAAATTAATTATAATAATCAAAATCAGTTGTTTTAAAATGCCGATTTTTAACCTTTTAAAAAAAATCATATCAATTTTTACTAAATTAGATATTGATTATATGCTAAGCGGAAGTATGGCAATGAATTTTTATTCGGTTAGCCGAGCAACAAGGGATATTGATATTGTTGTAAATTTAAAAGAAAATGACATTGATCGTTTTGTAAATTATCTTGACAATTTTTATTATAATAAACAAACAATATTAAATGAAACACAGCGTAAAGGAATGTTTAATATTATTGATTTAAATTCAGGATTTAAAATTGATTTAATACTATTAAAAAAAACGGAATACTTTTTAAGAGCATTTAACAGAAAAAAAATAAGTAAACAATTGGGCTTTGAAATTTATATTATTTCAGTTGAAGACTTAATAATTGCAAAGTTACTATGGATTCAGCAATTACAAAGTGAAAGACAAAAAGAAGATATTAAAATGTTATTAAAAAATGAAGATACGGATATTAAATATATTAAAGAGCAAACAAACAAATTAAAAATAAATGTATTTAATTTGATATAGAAAAATGCGTGACACACCCGAAGAAATATACGATAAACAAATTGAAATATTTATGGAAAAACCGGTAAAAGAAAGGTTTTTTCTTAATCTTGATTTAACCGAATTTATTATTGAAATGACAAAAAAAAGAATAAAAGCAAAAAATCCGGATATTTCGGTGAGAAATTTAAAAATTGCATTTTTTAAAGAATTTTATACCGAAGATTTTTCTGAAAATGAATTAAACGAAATCGCATCACACTTTTAACTTTAAAAACTTTAAACTAAAAAAAATGAAACTAATAATCCCGATGGCCGGAATGGGAAAACGCATGCGACCCCATACATTAACCATACCGAAACCCTTGATACCGATTGCCGGAGTTCCGATTGTTCAGCGACTTGCGGAAGAAATTACAAAAGTATCAAAATCAAAAATAGATGAAATAGGCTTTATAATCGGAGATTTCGGAAAAGAAGTTGAAGACAGATTATTACAAATTGCAGAAAATCTCGGTGCAAAAGGCATTATTTATTACCAAAAAGAAGCGCTGGGAACGGGACATGCGATTTATTGTGCAGAGCCCTCACTAACCGGAAAAGTCATCGTTGCATTTGCTGATACCCTCTTTAAAGCCGATTTTAATCTGGATGAAGAAACAAGCTCCGTTATTTGGACAAAACAAGTTGATAATCCGGAAGCATTCGGAGTTGTTAAAAAAGATCTAAACGGGTATATAACCGATTTTGTTGAAAAACCCGATACGTTTGTTTCCGACGAGGCCATAATCGGAATTTATTATTTTAAAGAAGGGGAAATATTGAGAGATGAATTAAAATACTTGATTGATAATGAAATACGCGGAAATAATGAGTATCAACTGACGGATGCTCTGGAAAATATGAAAAATAAAAATATTAAGTTTAAATCTTCAACGGTCAATGAATGGTTAGATTGCGGTAACAAAGATGCTACGGTGCATACCAATCAACGGATTCTACATCATGAAGGAAATAAAATTTCAGAAAAGAGTGAACAAAATTATTCGGTTATTATCGAACCGTGTTTTGTTGATGATGATGCAATTATAAACAACTCTGTTGTAGGACCTTATGTTTCTGTAGGAAAAAATACGCTAATTAAAAATTCGGTCATCAGTAATTCTATAATTCAAAACAATTGTGACATTACCGAAGCGGTGTTTTCAAATTCAATGATCGGGAACAATGTTCTGATCAATAAACCGAAAGATGATTTAAGTATCGGAGATTATAATATTATAAAATAGTGAATTAATAAGTAAATCAAAAAGAAAGTTATTCTGAACTTAGTTAAATTGAATGTCATTCTGAACTTGGTTCAGAATCTGTAAGTAACAAGAAACCGGATTTATAACTTGGTGCTGTACCCCGGAAAACTGTTCTTTCGGAATAAATTTATTCCAAAAATCAGGATTAAATATTTTAACATGGTATTTTAATGAAATTAAAAAAAACATTCATATTATTCTTAATTATTATTTCAACATCTTGTTCGGTTCTAAAAAAATCTGCCGTTTCTGAAAAAGAAACGCAGAAAAAAGAATTAGAATTTATCTATCTTTTTGATGAAGCAAATAAAAATCGCTTAAACGGAAATTTTGATAAAGCATCGGAACAATATACATCAGCATTGGAAATTAATCCAAAAAGTGCAGCTTCCGAATTTTATCTTGCAAGTATATTCATTACAAAGAAAGATTATGAAACAGCATCTGCTTATGCGTCCGGAGCCGTTGAATTACAGCCGGATAATTTTTGGTATAAGCTTGAAAATGCCGATTTATTAAATAAAACCGGAAAACAAAAAGAGGCCCTTATTATTTATCGAAATTTATCAAAGCAATACTCGGACAAAGAGTTATTGTACGAAAAATTAATTAATATTTATACCGAAAATAAAGATTTAAATAATCAAATTTTCGTGTATGAACAAAAACAAAACTTAACAGAATATTCACCGGAAACAGCCGAAAAATTATTTAAGCTTTATTTAAATACAAAAAATTATAAAAAAGCAGAACAAACCGTTTCTCAATTAAGCAGAAAATATCCCGATAATTTAAGATATCAGGGAATGGCAGCAGAATATTATTATTCAGTAAATCAGACACTTAAAGCAGAAACAATCTATAATAAATTGCTAAAAGATTATCCGAATAATACGGATGTTAATCTTTCATATGCACTATTTTGTCGGAAAATAGGGAAACATGATGAATATTTTAAAATTACTAAAAAATTAATCTCATCTGATTTGGATATTATTCAAAAATCAAATTTGTTAGTTTCCGGACGGTATCGAAATTTTCCCAAAAATGAATATTTTGAACTTCTTAACGAATTATATAAGAATAATACGGATGAAATTTTGGCAAATACCTTATTAGCAGAATATTATATAGATGACAATGACAAAGAAAAAGCAATTCCTTATATCAGAAAAACTGTTGAATTAAATCCGTCCGATCTAAATATGCTGATAATGCTGTTCAGCTTAACGTATGATATTAAGGATTTTAACAGTTTATCAAAAGAAACGGAAAAATATCTGTCCTTTTTTCCGAACCAACCGAAAATTTATTTTTATAAAGGGATTGCTGAATACAAATTAAAAAATTATCAGGAATCTGAGAAATATTTAAAATTCGGAAAAAATTTAATTATTGATAATACAAATTTATCAGATCAGTTTAATTTATACTTGATATTAAATTATAAAAAAACAAAGCAATTTGAAAAAGCATTAACGCTTGCAGAAATCATTTTAAAGCATAAGAATACGGATATAAAAATTTATGAGCTTTACGGCGACTTATTATTTGCCGTAAACAACAAACAAAAAGCCCTAACATATTGGAAACAAGCACAATTAAAAGGGAATAACACCGAAAAATTACAGAATAAAATTAAGAACTTTAAGAACTTAACGATAGATGATATCACTAACTAAAAAGGTAAAATACGGATTTTTAATAATTTTTATATCCGTTTTTTTCAGTTGTAATATTTTTAAGAAAAATATTACCAAAAATGAAAAATCCGAGAATCCGGAAATAAGTACATTAATAAAAAATGTTCAATCGGAAGAATTACGGTTTCAAACATTTTCAGCCGGATTTTACGGAACTTATTCTGATAATAAACAAAAGTTACCGTTAAAAGGAATTATTAAAATTAAAAAAGACTCTTTTATTTGGATTACGATTCGTCCTTTTATGGGTATTGAGCTTGCACGAATTTTATTGACAAACGACAGTATAAAATATATTGATAAAATAAATAATAATTACTTTGAAGAAAATTACAGTTATATAAAAAAGAAATACGGTTTTTCTTTTAATTATAAACTTCTTGAAAACTGTTTAACAAATAAAATGTTCACTTATCCGATTACCGAAAAAATTGAAAATTATTTATTTTCTGAAAATGACAGTTCATTTTTATTACAAAATGAATTTACGGAACATTCGATAAAATATAATCATTTACTGACTATTGACAGAGACTTTTATTTAAAAAAAAATAAGTTAGCTTTGAAGGATAATTCAAATTTCGCAGAATTTAATTATTCTGAATTTAAGCAATTAAAATCAAAAATGGTTCCGTATAAAATAATTATTAATTTTAAAAATACGAAAACAACAGGACATGCTGAATTAAATTTTAAAAATATAATTACGGACAATACTATTTCTGCTAAATTCGTAATTCCTAAACATTATAAAAGAATATATTTTGATTAAAAAATATTTAACATACGGGTTTATATTTCTTTTTCTGTCGGGAATTTCGGTTGTTACCGATGCACAATCGAGAAAATTGCAAAAAGCACAACAAGATTTAAAGAATGCAAGAAATTTATTGACCTCATTAAATAAAAAATCTGAAATAACCTATTTGAAATATCAAGTTTTAAACAAACAAATTCAACTTCAGCAAATTTTATTAAAAAATATTAAAACGGAAATTGACAGTTTGGATTTTCTGATTACAGATAATACCAAAAAAAGAAATAAACTTGAAGAAACGATAACAAATTTGAAAAAAGAATATGAAGAATTAATTTTCTATGCCTATAAAACAAGAAACATCAGAGATAAAACAATTTATATTTTTTCGGCCAAAACATTTAATCAGGCATATCGGCGCTTTGTTTATTTACAATATTTAACAGAATATTTAGAACAAACAACATCTGATTTAAAAGAAAAATCTGACAGTCTTTATTTATTAAATGATAATTTGTATATCCAAAAAAATGAAAAATTAGAGCTAAAGGAGAAACAAACAGATGAATTGTTAAAATTAAACGGATCAAAAAGAGTATTGGATAATATTTTAAATAAATTATTAAATAAAAAACAAGAGCTTCTGAAAGAAATCAGAAAAAAAGAAAAAATTACTGCAGCATTACGAAAATCCATTAAAAATGTTTCTGAAAATTTAAATAAAACCAAAACAAAACTGTCGTTAAATTTTGAAAAAAACAAAGGAAAATTACCTTATCCGGTTAAAGGTATTATTGCATCTTCTTTCGGGAAACATAAGCATGCCGTATTAAAAAATGTTCAAATAAATAATGACGGAATTGATATTGCAACCCTTCAAGGTGAAAATGCCAAAACAGTTTTCAAAGGCGAAGTTGTTCAGGTTCTTAAAATTCCGGGAGCAAATAAAGCCGTTATAATAAAACACGGACAATATTATTCCGTTTATTCAAATTTAATAGATGTCTTTATTAAAAAAGGAGATAAAGTTTCAACCGGAGATGTTATCGGAAAACCCGATGCAAGAATGTTAAATTTTCAAATTTGGTATCAAAATAAAAAATTAAATCCGCAAAAGTGGTTAAAATCGTAAAGCATGAATTCATACCAAAATCTGATATCAAAACTGAATATTTTTATCAAAAAATATTATAAATTAAAAATATTCCGCGGGATTATAATTTTTATTACCCTTTTTCCGCTTGTTTGGCTCTTAATTTCTTATTCTGAATTTTATTTGCGTTTTTCGGTTCTTACGAGAGCTGTTATCTTATATGCTTTTATTGCATTTTTTATTTTTATTTTTTTCCGGTTTATTTTTATTCCTTTTTTAAAATTATTAAAAATTGGAAATAGGATCAGTTATCAACAAGCATCTGAGATTATTTCAAAATATTTTCAAGAAGTTAAAGATAAACTACAAAATATTATTGAGCTTTATAATCAAGATATAGAACAAAACAACGAGTTAATTGAAGCTGCGATTTCTCAAAAATACGATAAATTGAAACTTATTCCGTTTTCTTCGGCAATCAATTATAATCAATTATTAAAATATATTAAATATACAGTTCCCGTATTATTAATTTTTGTTTCGGCATTTTTAATTTCTCCTGTTATTTTTAAAGAAAGTACGAAGCATATTATTAATTATAAAAAAGAATTTAAGATTCCTCCTCCGTTTTATTTTCAATTGGAAAATGACAGTTTAAACTATAAAAAAGGAGAAAGTGTAAAAATTAAATTACAAGTCAAAGGAGACTATTTACCGAATGAAGTTTTTATAAATTACGGGGGAAGTAATTTTTTTATGTCAAAAGAAAAAAATTCCAAATCAGAATTTTCATACGAATTCAAAAATCTTTATAATTCTGTTGATTTCCGGTTTAGTGCTGATAACATTCATTCAAAAAAATATAGGGTAAATATTTTACCGTCTCCTTCGATTGTACAATTTTATTTAAAGATACATGTTCCGAAATATACCGGAGAATCGGATACGATTTTAAAAAATGCAAATGATGTTGTTATTCCTTTCGGGTCTGTAATTTCATGGATATTTATTCCCGATAATGTGGATTCTCTGTTTTTAATATCAAAAAATGAAATTATTAATACGGATAAAACGAAGAATCAATTTGTGTATCAAAAAAGATTTTTTAAAAATAAAGATTATTACTTAACAACCGTAAACAAGTATTTCAGAAATGAAAAACTGCTTCATTTTAATGTTAACGTCATTCCGGATTTATACCCGGCAATTCAGGTCGAACAATTAAAAGACACGGCAAATTTTTTTATCTCATATTTTAAAGGATTTGTAAACGATGATTACGGAATACAAAAATTAAACTTTAAATTTCGGGTGATAGATAAAAAGGAAAAAATATCTGAATCGAAGCAAGTATTTTCAACAAATAGCTTGCCTGTAAATTCGGCGAAATTAAAGCAAACATTTTATTATTCGTTTAATTTTCATGATTTAAATCCCAAAGAGAACCAAAAAGTAGAATACTATTTTGAAGTATGGGATAACGATGCCGTTTCCGGAAGTAAAAAAACAAGAACGCAAATTTTCACATTTCATATACCGTCGAATCATCAGATTGACAGTTTAGAAAATTCTGCCAATGAAAATATTAATTCAAAGTTGGATAAAAGTTTAAATCTTGCCGATGAAATCAAAAAAGATTTACAAAACTTAAGGGAGAAAAACTTAAACGGAAATGTTTCCGAATGGGAAAATAAACAAATGCTTCAAAATATTTTGAATAAACAAAACTTATTGAAAAAAATGACTGATGAAATTGCCCGTGATAATAAAGAGAAAAATAAAATTTCGCATCAGTTTAATAAACAAGATGAAGAACTGATTAAAAAGCAAAAAGAAATTCAAAAGCTATTGGATGAAGTTATGACGGATGAATTAAAAGAATTAATGAAGCAACTTGAAGAACTTCAAAACAAATTCAATCAAAAAATGATGGATAAACTTTTGAAGGAAAATGAATTTTCTTATAAAGAAATGTCCGAACGCTTAGATCGAACCAAAGAACTTTTAAAAAGAGAACAAACCGAACAAAAAATAAATAAGACAATTAATAAGTTAAACAAACTGTCTGAAGAACAAAAGAATTTAGCAAACAAAGCAAAAGAAAAATCTTTTTCTAAAGAAGAACTTTTAAATAAACAAAAAGAGATTTCCGATAAATTTCACGATGCGATGAAAGAATATGATGACGCAAAAAAACTTAATGAGGAATTAAAAAATAAATTGAAATTAGATGATTTTGAAAAAGAAAAGCAGGAAATTAAGGACGAATTTAAAAAATCGGAAGAAAATTTAAGTAAAGGAAAAAAGAATAAAGCGTCGGATTCGCAAAGTAAAAATTCACAAAACATGAAAAAAATGGCTGATGACATGAACTCGATGATGCAAGCAAATTCTGCTCAACAGAAAGGAGAAGATACGGAAGCCCTGCGAAAAATATTAGATAACTTATTAAATTTTTCTTTTAAGCAGGAAAAATTAATTAATGAATTTAAAATTATAAAAAACAGCAATCCGAAAATGATGTCTTTATTTGAAGAGCAATCCAATATGAAAGAAGATTTTCAAATAATTAATGATTCTTTAAAAGCCCTGGCTTATCGAGTTCCGCAAATAAACAAACCGATAACAAACGAATTATCTGAAATTTTGCAAAATTTACAAGATGCAAAAATAAAACTGCAAGAGAGAAAAACGGCCTTGGCGTCAGTTAATCAAAATAAAGTAATGACATCGGCAAATAATTTGGCTTTATTGCTTTCGCAGATTTTAAATCAAATGAAAAATTCTCAACAATCCGGCGGTTCCGGTAAAGGATCAAAAAATCCGAAAAACGGGAAACAAAAAGCAATGCAGGATTTAAAAGGAATGCAGGAATCGTTAAAACAACAAATGGAGCAAATGTTAAAACAAATGAAAGAAGGGAAGGGGCAATTTAATCAAAATGCTTTAAATAAGCAGTTAGCTAAAATGCTTGCCCAACAAGAAATTTTTAAACAAATGCTCAAAGAAATGCAATCCGGATTTTCATTACAAAGCGAAACTCAAAAGCTATTGAATGAAATAAATAAGATGAATGATGAAAATAAAAAGAAAATTATAAATCGACAAATCACACCGGAACTTCTCGAAAGACAAAAAAAAATTGAAACACGTTTGCTAGAAGCTGAAAAGGCCGAAAATAAAAGAAAGTTTGATAAGAAAAGAGAAGCTGAAAAACCGAATAGTAAAATTTATAAATCGCCGAAAGATGTATTCAAAAACACGGAAGATAAAACGTATTTTAATGAGGATTTGTATAAAAAGAATATTCAATTGAATAATTTTTATAAAAAATTGTATAATGAATATTCAAAAACAATAAATAAATAAATTAACGTTTAATAAAACTTTTTGAAATGCCCGGTAATTCCGGCTTTCCGAATATGTTCCACGTGGAACATTTTAAACCCGAAAAAATGAACAAAAATTACTTTTTTGAAAATATAAAAGAGTTTTCTTTCAGCGAAAATATCTTTGCTAAAATTGAAGCTTTAATATTTAATGAAAATAAAAAAGACGGCGAATTATCTTTTATTTTTTGTTCTGATGAGTATTTGCTTAAAATGAATAACGACTATTTAAAACATAACTTTTATACGGATGTAATAACCTTTGATTATACGGAAGGAGATATTATTTCCGGTGATATTTTTATAAGTATTGACAGGGTAAAAGAAAATGCCGAAAAATATAATGTTTCCTTCGAGAACGAACTTCAAAGAGTGATGATACACGGAGTTTTACATTTAGTTGGTTATAACGATAAAACCGAGGAAGAACAAAAACAAATGCGCGAGAAAGAATCTCAATATTTGAATATTTAAAAAAGCCGAACATAAAACAAAAGAAATATGAAAAAGAAAATAATTCTGATAATTCTGTTGCTGATTGCTTTGTTATTTGTGTTTTTTGTTTTTCATAAACAGAAAAAAGCAGAATCGAAAGAAGTATCAAAAAAAACAGAAGTATTAAATGAAGAAAAAAAAGAGAAACAAAAAGAAACAAAATCTATAAATCACGTACAAACAAAACCCGAAACGCAAACAAAACTGCAGGAAGAACAAAAACCAAATGATGAAAAAATATTTCCCTGGGATGAATTAAAAATTCAACCGCAATATGAACCGGAAGGTGTCTTTTATACGTTTACGGCATTTGATGTTGCCGGGGAATCTTTGATTCTTGCCGGAAATTTCGATAACAAATACATTATTCGGTTTTTTGAAGATGATAAAATTTCGGATATTGAGATAAATGATATGCCGCAGGATATATTATATGAAAAAGGAAATTTATATGTCTTGTGTTATAAACATTTATATATATTAAAAAACAAAAGAATTATAAAAGATATTTCTTTTAATATTTCTTATATATCTTTGTTCGATAAACTTTTGTTTTTTGACGGTATTTTTAATGTTTTAATGTCTGACGGATCTGCATTTCAGTTAATTGATGATAAACTTGTAAGAAAAAAATATCTTATGACAAAAGATAATACGGCTGTATGGGTAAAAAAAACATCGGCAAAATCATTTGAAATAAGAACTAATCCTGATAATAAAAATATAGACAGAACAAAAACATTTAAAAATGAAATCGGATCAATTACTTTAATCGGAAATTCTTCCGACGATTATTATTGTATTATTGATATTATCGAAAAAAAGAAAGCCGGAAATATAAAAAGAGTTATTTCATCATATAAAGATAACTTTGCAAAAGAAAAACAAATATTACCGAAAAGAACTTATTCTGATATTAAAAATGATATTAAAATTCATAATAACAGATTATATTTTGTTATTGTTAACAATAAAGGACTAACCCTTAAGTTTAAAAAATTATGATTAAAAAAAGTGTACTCTTATTTATTTTTGCAATAGTTATTAATTTTTCGTATTCGCAAATAACTGATACTCAGGTTTTATCAAATGCGCAAACCTATTTGAATCATACTTGGACGGCTTCTTCAGATAATATTGTTGTTGAAGAAAATTGCTCCGGAAATATTGTAAATACCCCTCCTTGGGTTCAGGTTGGAAGTAACACATCTATCCCTTATTGTTGGGGAGGTTTTTCCACTCTTAATGATTTTGATTATTATTTGACACAGGGAAGTTCTGCCGGAGATGATCATACTGACGGCGGATGGGCAGGATCCGGCTGTGCGGTCGGACTTGATTGTTCCGGATTTGTTTCAAGATGCTACGGTTTAAGCACACACTACAGTACTGCAATGATGGATACCTATACTTCAATTTTCGGACATCACAACAGCTATAATGATTTACGAGACGGAGATATCGTAAATTATCCGCATCACCATGTGCGTATGATAAAACATATTAATGATAACGGAACATATGAAATAATTGAAGAAGCATTCGGAGGAGGACTTAAAAGGGTTTTTGAAAAAACATATACTTTGTCAGAATTATCTTCGTATAATCCTCAATATTTAATAGATATGGTCGTAACATCCGGAGAATTAGATTGTTCTGATGCGGTAACATTAACTTGCGGTGTTTCTTATCACGGCGAAAGCTCAACGGCACAATCAGGTGTTGACTCATACGGTTGTAACGATTGGTCTGAAACCGGCCCCGAAAGAGTACACACAATAACCCCTTCAACGAACGGCCCCATAACAGTAACTCTATCAAATTTTACCGGAGATTTAGATGTTTTTATTTTAGGGGCATGTAATCCCGCATATTGTTTAGGAGAAGTCTTTTCAGACTATGCAACTTATGATAATGCCGTTGCAGGAGAGACCTATTATATTGTTGTTGATTCCGATGACGGAAGCGGCAGTGCTTATGATATTATTGTAGATTGTCCCGAAGCTTTACCAAGTGTCGAACTGTCTGAATATAAAATTGATGATAATTCTCAAGGATACAGCAACGGCGACGATGACGGAAGATGTGAAAACGGAGAACAAATAGAAATTCCGATAAAACTTTTTAACAGCGGGAATACAGTTCTCAGCAACGTACACGGCATTTTATCCGTAACAGATCCGGATATAACGATTAATGAACCAAATTTATTTTGGCAGGATATGAATCCGAGCGCTTACAGATGGTCTTATAATTCAAACTTTTCAATATCTGAAAATTGTCAGGATAAAGACGTAACTTTTACATTAAACCTTTATTCAGATCAGGGAAATTGGACAAAAAACTTTACTTTACATATTTATAATACGGTATCAATTAAAAACATTCAAAAGAAAAAAAATATAAGCGTTTATCCCAATCCGACCGAAGGGATTGTTTACTTTGAATCAAAAAACAATCAAATTAAAAAGTTTGATATACTTGATATAAACGGAAGAGTTTTACTTTCATCAGAGAATGGGAAAAAGAATTCATTTGATTTGGGAAGTTTTCCAAAAGGAGTGTATTTTGTTCGTTTTCAAGACTTTAAGTTTAATAATACAATCTTTAAGATAATAAAAGAGTAATTATTCGGACTTATAAACGTTGTCCCTTCAGTTTTAATTAATTAGCCTACAGATGTTTTATTCTTATAAATTCTTGTCTGAATAGGCCGACTAAATATCAAGACATTTGTTGGCTAATTATTGAAACGTTCAAAAAAAACAGTCAACATACCGGCTTTGCACAAAAATCTACTTTTAGAATCCATTAAATCTTACTGAAAGAAAATCATATATCGAAAGATGATAAATACACACAGAAGAATTAAAACTTTATTTTTTAAAAGATGATGAAAATATAGTATGTTATTAAAACAATTAAAATCTTCTATATTTGCAAAAAATTCAGAGAATGCTAAATACTTATGACCTTATTGTAGTCGGAGCCGGTCATGCCGGAAGTGAAGCTGCAGCAGCTGCTGCAAATATGGGATCAAAAACACTTTTGATAACCATGGATATGACGGCAATAGCCAAAATGTCGTGTAACCCGGCTATCGGAGGAATTGCTAAAGGCCAGATTGTCAGAGAAATAGATGCATTGGGCGGATATACGGGAATTGTAACAGACTTAACAGCCATTCAATTCAGAATGCTTAATGTATCAAAAGGTCCTGCAATGTGGAGCCCGCGTGCCCAGTCCGATCGGCTGAAATTTTCTGCCGAATGGCGAAAGATGCTTGAAAAAACAGAAAACCTGTATTTTTGGCAAGATACTGTAAATGAACTGATAATTGAAAAGAACACAATTACGGGAGTCAAGACAAAGCTGGGAGTAAGTTTTAAGGCAAATGCCGTAATTTTAACAAACGGAACATTTTTAAACGGATTGATGCATGTCGGAAAATCACAAATTGAAGGCGGCAGAGATTCTGACTCGGCATCTTACGGCTTATCCGACCAATTAAAAAAATACGGCATCCCGGTTTTAAGAATGAAAACAGGGACACCGGCACGACTTGACGGAAGAACTATTAATTTTGACAAATTAAAGGAACAAAAAGGGGATGACAACAACACACTCTTTTCATATTTGCCGGATGTAAAAACACAGTTAAAACAAAGAAGCTGTTATATTGTTTATACCAACAAATCAACCCATGACACTTTAAAAAAGGGCTTTGAGTTTTCGCCCCTGTTTAACGGAATTATTGAAGGAACCGGACCGCGTTATTGTCCGAGTATTGAGGATAAACTCGTTACTTTTTCCGAAAAAGAATCTCATATGTTATTTCTTGAACCGGAAGGCGAAGAAACCATAGAATATTACCTTAACGGATTTTCGTCTTCCCTGCCTTTGGATGTTCAATATAATGCGATTCATAAAATGGAGGGTTTGGAAAATGTCGAAATTTTCAGACCGGGATATGCTATAGAATACGACTATTTTGACCCCACTTATTTGGACTTAAACCTCGAATCAAAAGTTATTAACAATTTGTTCTTTGCAGGGCAAATAAACGGAACAACGGGTTATGAAGAAGCCGCTGCCCAAGGATTAACGGCAGGCGTAAACGCTCACTTAAAAATTAATGAAAAAGAGCCTTTTATATTGAAAAGAGATGAAGCATATATCGGTGTTCTTATTGATGATTTAGTAAATAAAGGTGTTGATGAACCGTATCGGATGTTTACTTCCAGAGCGGAGTATCGAATCCTGTTAAGGCAAGATAATGCCGATTTCAGATTAACCGAAAAGTCTTATAATATCGGATTGGCTTCCGAAGAGCGCTTTCAATTATTTAAATATAAAAAACAACATGTTACGGAAATAAAAAAATTGTTGAAAGAAACGAATATTGAACCCGAATTATTAAATCCGTTTTTGAAAAAACAAAACCTGTCTTTGATAAAACAGAAGGAGAGATTGATAAAAATTTTGTTGCGACCGCAAATAAAAATTAAGGACTTAATCCCGATTTCTAAAAAATTAACCGATTATGTTAAAAAAATTGAAAAAATTAAAGATGAAATTTTAAAGTCTGCGGAAATTCAATTAAAATATCAAAGTTATATAGACAGAGAAAAACAAACAGCGGAAAAATTAAAACGCTTGGAAAAACACAAAATACCGGAAAGCTTTGATTTTACAAAATTGCAATCTTTATCAACGGAAGCAACACAAAAATTGAATAAAATACGACCTGAAAATATCGGGCAAGCATCACGCATTCCCGGTGTTTCACCGGCAGACATCAGTGCATTGCTCGTTTATTTCGGAAGGTAAAAGCAGAGACTGTCTTGCGGCAGTCTTGTTACTTATAAAAATCGATAATCAATTTAAACTTTAATAAACCAAATACAACAGACTATATAACAAGAAATTAAAAACATGTTCCACGTGGAACATA
>JANTGL010000016.1 GCA_024762915.1 Bacteroidales bacterium
GTGCAAGAGTTTTGTGTAGTTTTTTTTCACAGATTTTCCCCGTCGAAAGGCGGGGTTTATGTTTATTGCTAAAAACTTTAAAATTATTCATCAATAAATTTTGACATTAAATAATTTTAGTTGTAACTTGGGTAAAATAAAAAAACATTGTTGTCCGATAAATTCAAAAATATGCAAAAAATAAGAATTAACAGTTTTCTATATTACTGTTTATAAGTTGGTTAACAGGGACTAAAGCCCTTGTTTGTGTCGGCTTTTTATTTTAACCCCCAACTTAAGTCGGGGGCTGAAACAAACCACTGACCATAGGGTTTTAACCCTTTAATAATTTTTTAATCGGACAACAAATAAAAAAAAACTTAATCTAAATTTCTTATTATGAAAAAAGCAATCACTATTTTAGGTTTTATAATGTCTTGTTTTATTGTTTTCGGACAATCACCGCAAGCATTTAAATATCAGACAATTATTAGAGATATTTCAGGGGATGTTTTGGCAAATCAAAATGTCGGTCTTCAAATCAGCATATTGGAAGGCAGTGATACGGGAACACCGGTCTATGTCGAGACATGGAATTTAACAAGCAATCAATTCGGATTAATAACATTAAACGTCGGAGAGGGAACAAGCAGTGATGATTTTACTTTGATTGATTGGGGTACTAATAGTTATTGGCTGAAAATTGCTCTTGATGAAAACGGCGGAACAAATTATTCCGATATGGGTGCGAGTCAACTCTTATCCGTTCCTTATGCTTTATATTCAAATACGAGTGCAAACGGTACAAACCAATGGTTGAACAGCGGTTCCGATATTTATTTTAATTCGGGAAATGTAGGAATCGGTACCGGAACACCTTCAAAAAAATTAGTTATAAAAGCCGAAAACGATACCGATACATTGATGGAAATTCAGGATATGGATGGTAATCCGTTAATGATCATTACACCTAAATTAACAAAATTTAATTTTATTGAAGGTACAAAAGGTGTATCCGGCGGTTTTGCCGTAGGCCGATATGCCACGGCAAAAGGAGGGAAAGCATACAGCGATACGGCATTATTAGTAATAACGCCTGACAGTGCAAGAATCTACACATCGGGAACACCGGGAAAGGGTGTATCCGGCGGTTTTGCGGTAGGACGCTATGCCACGGCAAAAGGAAATAAAAGTTATGTGAAAAAATATTTTTTTACGGGTATTGACAGTACAAGAGTATACACTGACGGAAACGGAACCAAAGGGGTTTCCGGCGGTTTTGCGGTAGGTCGATATGCCACGGCAAAAGGGATTAAGAAATATAATTTTTATACAAATATTGACAGCACACGAATTAATACGGGCGGCTTAGCCAAAGGTGTATCGGGCGGCTTTGCGGTAGGTCGTTATGCGACGGCAAAAGGATCTGCTGAAAATTATATGTATATGGTTCCCGAAAACTATTTTATCGGTCATCAAGCAGGAGATTCACTGCAAAACAGTACATATACCGGAAAATATAACTTGTTTTGCGGATTTGAAAGCGGTCTTTCGGATACTTCCGGAAGTTATAATTCGTTTTTCGGATACCAATCAGGTTATAGAAATATATCCGGAAAGAATAATGTTTTTACGGGTTATAATACCGGGAAAAACCATATTTCCGGAGATAATAATGTTTACATAGGAAATGAAGCAGGAAGCGGAAGTTTATCAGAAGATGAAACCGGTATTAATAATGTGTTTATAGGTACGGAAAGCGGGACAAATAATACTACGGGAATATATAATACTTTTCTCGGTTACAGAACGGGTTATCAAAATACTACAGGCGGACATAATATTTTTTTGGGATATCAAAGCGGGTTAAATAATACTACCGGTTGGACAAATATTTACATCGGAAGTTGGGCCGGAATGGATAATCAAACCGGAAGTGATAATGTTTATATCGGCGGAGCAAGCGGAAGAGATAATACACACGGACTTCGCAATACATATTTAGGTTTCTATACAGGGGCAACCGCAACAGGAACCGATAATGTTTTTATAGGATATGAAGCAGGTAAAAATGAACTCGGTTCAAATAAATTATTTATTGATAATAATGAAACTTCAACACCGTTAATTTATGGTGATTTTTCTTCCGATTTTATCAGAATTCACGGTTCTGCAACTATCGGTCAAAATCCTTTAACAACATCAACAGGTTACAAATTCAGAGTTTTTGCCGATAATTACAGGTATTTTAACGGCTTTTTTTGGTACGGAGGTTACGCTGCTTCTATTTATAATGACGGAAATAATACAAACAGAAGAGGATTGGAAATTCATACCGGAACAGATGACGGCAGCGGAACAAATTATCAGATTGTTTTTAATGACGGTGACGGGGGATATCAGGGAGCAATTACTTCAAGCGGCGGGACTGTCAGTTACGGTGCAAAATCAGCTAAATCATCACAAAAAAGTTTAAAAATGTACAACGATAATGCAAGCTTTTTAATTAATAAAATTAGTATCGTTAAATTTAAAGCAAACAAAGATTCTGAAAATTCGGTAACGGGATTTAACGGTGAAGAATTAATTAAGTTGTTTCCCGAATCTACATTTTATGATAAAGAAGAAGATGCCTATATAACTGATAAAAGTTCATTGGTTCCGATACTTGTTAAAGCGATTCAGGAACAGAATAAAAAAATACAAGATTTAGAACAACAAATCCAAGAATTAAAAGATTTAATTCAAAATAAATAAACGCGTAGAGACAGCTTGCGGCTGTCTTATAAAAATGATTTAAAAGAGAGACACCGAAAAGTGTCTCTGCAAAAATTATCAAAAATAAAACCTTGCAGGAGTGCAAGCGTTTTGTGTAGTTTTTTTTCATAGATTTTCCCCGCCTGTAACCGGCGGGGTTTTTATAGATTATTTTTTAATTTTGAAATATTGCTCAAGTATCTGTATTTTACGAAAAGCAGTTTGAAAATAATTAATTTAATTATTTTGCTGTTATTTTTTATAATATCTTTGTGTTGATATTTTATTCAAAATGAAAAGAATTTTATATACTGCAATTGTCATTTCCGTCATTTTTGCAAGTTGTAATACGGCGAAATTCAGTTTAAAAGAGAGGCAACTAATACTGAAAAAATATTCGGAAAAAATAATGCCTTTAATGCTTGTATCAAACAAGCCGGATTCCGTAATTTTATATACGGAAAGTACTGATTTTGAAGTCAATTCAAAAGATAAAAAATTAAAAAAACTCGTTGATTTAATGTATCATACATGTATTGATTCGACAAATCCGGGTGTCGGTATTGCCGCCCCGCAGCTTGGTGTTAATAAACGTATAATATGGGTACAACGATTTGATAAAACACAAAAACCGTTTGAAGTTTATTTTAATATTAAAATTAAGAAATATTCCTCCTCAAAATCAGACGGTTGGGAAGGGTGCTTGTCTATACCCGGTTATCGAGGTATTGTTCGACGATCCGATACAATCGTAATCAATTATGATACCTTCAATAAGAAAAATATTACCGAAACCGTAAGCGGTTTTACGGCCGTAATTTTTCAGCATGAAACAGATCATCTTAACGGCATTCTTTATACCGACAGAATTTTTGATAAATCAAAATTATATACCGACGAAGAGTATCACAGGATATTTAAAACTAAAAAAGGTTCGGATTAAGTATACTGAATTTATTTAGTTTCGTCGAGTCTTCGTATTTGAGATCTTCATAATCATAAGTAAATCATCAGATTAAGATTCTTACGCAAGTTCTGAACGACATTCATATTGTCTTTAAACATTTTTTTAAACTCAATTTTTTTTATTTTTTTTATATTGAACTCAGATTTATAGGTTCTTAAACATGTTTTAAGAAATTATTTTTTAGTATTTTTATACTTTAAATTTTTTACTTGTAAAAAGACTTGGCTTCATGGACAATAAATCTTATAATCCGTTTCTTTCGGCTCAAAAACAATTTGATAAAGCAGCCGATTTATTAGAGTTGAATAATGCAGCAAGAGATTTTTTAAGGAATCCGATGCGGGAATTTAATTTTACAATTCCGATAAGAACCGATGACGGTTCAAAGAAAATATTTAAAGCATTCAGAATTCAACACAATGATGCAAGAGGACCGGCAAAAGGAGGTATTCGATTTCATCCGATGGAAACCGTTGATACCGTCAGAGCATTAGCAATGTGGATGACTTGGAAAACGGCTGTTGTAGATATTCCTCTCGGAGGCGGAAAAGGAGGCGTTATCTGTGATCCTCATAATTTGAGTTTATACGAGCAAGAACAAGTGTGCCGAGGTTGGATTCGTCAAATTGTAAAAAATATCGGCCCGAATTCGGATATTCCGGCACCTGATGTGATGACAAATCCTCAACATATGCTTTGGATGTTGGATGAATATGAAACAATTACGGGCGGCAGATATCCGGGAACCATTACGGGAAAACCACTTGGCATGGGCGGTTCGCAAGGAAGAACGGAAGCCACGGGATACGGGATAATTATTGCTTTGAGAGAGGCACTGAAGGAACTGAATATAAAACCCGAAAATACAATTGCCGGTGTTCAGGGTTTTGGGAATGTTGCTCAATATGCAATAGAATTATATAATAAGATGGGCGGAAAAGTAATCTGTGTTTCATCTTGGGATAACAAAGATCAAAAAAGTTATGCTTTCAGAAAAAAAGAAGGTGTCGATTTAAAAGAATTAATTGAAATTACTGATTCTTTCGGAGGTATTGATAAAGAAAAAGCAGAGAACTTGGCTTATGAAGTTTTAGACGGAGACAAATGGATTGAACAAGAAGTAGATATTTTAATTCCTGCTGCTATGGAAAATCAAATAACTGAAGAGAATTTTAATAATATTCATCCGAAAGTAAAAATAATTGTTGAAGGAGCTAACGGACCGACTACGCCGGAAGCTGATAAACAACTGAATAAAAAAGATATTTTAATTGTTCCTGATTTTTTAGCAAATGCCGGAGGTGTTATTTGCAGTTATTTTGAGCAAGTTCAAAATAATATGAATTATTATTGGACTAAAGATGAAGTGTTATCAAAACTGGATATGAAAATGACAAATGCCTATGTTTCGGTAAGTGATTTTGCAAAACAAAATAAAATGACTTTAAAAAATGCCGCTTATGTAATTTCTGTTGACAGAGTTGCAAGAGCTTCACAAAACAGAGGTTGGATTTAATCTTATATAAATTAAAAAATTTAAAAATGGATTTGAATAAAGATTTCTTTGAATCGGAATTTCCGATTGCTTATCTTGGTGAAGGTGAATTAGGCGGAAAAGCAAAAGGATTAGAGTTTATTTGGTCTGCAATTTCATCAAAAATTAATGCAGATCAGTTTAAAGAATTTAATATTACAATTCCGAAGATGGTTGTTATAAGAACGGATGTATTTGATTCTTTCATGAAAACAAATGATTTATATAAAATTGCCTTATCGGAGGAAAGTGATGAACGCATTGCACTTGCTTTTCAAAAAGCAGAATTACCGTTTAATATTTTAGGTGATTTGCAATTAATTGCAACTGAAATTAAGCATCCTTTGGCCGTTCGATCATCAAGTTTATTGGAAGATGCATTAAATGCACCTTTTGCCGGTATATACGGAACTAAAATGACTCCGAATAATCAATTTGATATTGATTCGCGTTTCAGAAAATTGATTGAAGCTGTTAAATTTGTTTATGCTTCGACATTTTTTAAAGCACCTAAGAATTATATTAAAGCAACAAAACATAAGACAGAGAATGAAAAAATGTCAGTAATAATTCAGGAAGTTGTAGGTGAAAAGCATGACAATAAATTTTATCCCGAAATATCGGGAGTCGCTCGATCTTATAATTTTTATCCGGCAGGAAATGCAAAACCGGAAGAAGGGGTCGTAAATCTGGCATTCGGTTTAGGAAAAACAATTGTTGACGGCGGCGTTTCTTGGGCATTTTCTCCGGCTAATCCGAAAAAAGATCCGCCATTTAAATCAATAAAAGATATGTTGAAACAGACACAACTTAAATTTTGGTCTGTTAATATGGGGCATGTTCATGAATATGATCCCATAAATGAAACCGAATATCTTTTTGAAAAATATGTTACGGAAGTCGAAGATCACGGAACCTTAAAAGAACTTGTTTCTACCTATGATGTTGCAGCAGACAGAATTTGGACCGGGCAATCAGATGACGGACCCAGAATTTTAACCTTTGCTCCGATTCTTAAAAGTGAAACAATTCCGTTAAATAATTTATTAAAAAGGATGCTTAAGGTTTGTGAAGATGCCTATAAGTCACCTGTTGAAATTGAATTTGCACTTACATTGAACAAATATATTCATAAACCTGATTACAAAAAACATAAGTTTGGTTTCTTGCAAGTAAGACCGATGGTTGTTTCTTCAGAAGAAGTAACAATAAAAGACTCTGAATTTAATAGTGAAGAAGTATTGTTAAGTTCTGATTTTGTACTTGGTAACGGTAGTATAAATAATTTGACTGATATTGTGTATTTGAAAATCGGTAATTTTCAAGCGAAATATACTTATGAAATTGCTGAAGAATTATCAGAAATTAATAAAAAATTTGTTTCTGAAAATAAAAATTATCTCTTAATCGGATTCGGAAGATGGGGTACAACCGATCCTTGGGCAGGAATCCCTGTTGATTGGAGTCAAATATCCGGAGCAAAAGTTATTGTTGAAACTTCGATAGAAGAAATGAAACAAGAAATGAGTCAAGCATCACATTTTTTCCATAATATTTCAAGTTTTAAAGTCTCTTATTTTTCAGTACCGTTTACTCAAAGTGAGTCTATTGATTGGGATTGGCTTTATGATCTTGAAACAGTTGAAGAAACACGATTTATTAAGCATGCAAAAACAAAAAAACCATTAAAAATAAAAGTGGACGGAAGAATAGGAAAGGGCGTTATTTTGAAAGCTTGAAGGTTTGATTTATAGAAAGTTAAATTTTTATTATGGAAAAATCGTTTAATAAAATTAATCTGATTAATGAATTAAAAGAACGAGCAAAAGAATTGAATTGCTTGTATGAAATCCAAGAATTGCTTAACGACAAAAATAAAAATACAAATGAAATATTAAACGGTATTATTCAAGCAATTCCTCCCGGATGGCAATATCCCGATATTTGTAAATCAAAACTTACTTATAAAGATATTATTGTAAAATCTGAAGATTTTGATGAATCAAAATGGGTCCTTAGTTCAGATATTAAAGTCCAAAATGATATAGTAGGAAAACTTGAAATTTTTTATACACAGGAAAGACCGGTATGTGATGAAGGACCGTTTCTTAAAGAAGAAAGAAGATTAATAAATACCATTACCGAACAAATAGGATCGTTTTTCTTTCATGAAGAATTAAAATCGGTTTTTGAAGAAAAAAAGCAAACTCAGAAAGTGGGAAATTCAGAATGGTGGATTATTTTAGAAATGTTAAAAAAAACAGATCCGAAATTATTAATCAGAATTTCAAGAAAGATGGTTAATTATTTATGTTGGAAAGGTATTGATGAAGCTGAAACTTTATTCGAATACTTTGATCCTGCTAATCCGAATGATAAAAATCAATTTAAAGAAACAAATTTTCCCGTAAAAGCAAAAAGTGAATCAGATTCTTTAAATATTACGGAAAAAATAATTGAGATTTCAAATAAATATCTTAGCGAAAAAGAAATTTTTGATAACATCAGTCGATGGATAAAGGAAGATCAATCCGGTTTTATAGTCAATATTCTGGGTAATATGGGATCAAATTTTGAAGAAATCAGTTCGGTTATCGAAAGGTTATTCCATATGCAGAATCAAGGAACGGAACTTAGCCCTATTCGGCGTAAAAATCTTAAAACGACATTAATAAGAAGACTTTTAGGTGATTCTCGAGATTTTGTAAATACGGCTAAAAATTTTTTAGAAATTGATGATTTTTATGAATTAATAAATAAGACAATTTATCCGACAAACAGCCACGGCAAATACGGGGGTAAAGCAGCCGGTTTATTTTTGTCAAAGCATATTCTTCAAAAATCTCATTTCAGTAATGAACACACTAAAAATATTAAAATTCCGAAAACATGGTACATTACTTCCGACGGGGTACTTTGTTTTATAAAATATAATCATTTAGAAGATATTTCCGAACAGAAATATAAAGATATTGAATCTATCAGAAAAGAATATCCTTATGTAACACATGTATTTAAAAATGCGTCATTTACAACTGAAATTTTAAAAGGATTGTCAAATATGCTTGATGATTTCGGAAATGTTCCCTTAGTTATCAGGAGTTCCAGTTTATTAGAAGATCAGCCGAATTCAATATTTGCCGGCAAATATAAAAGTCTTTTTATTTCAAATCAAGGAACTAAAAATGAACGATTAGAAGAACTTTCAAATGCCATAGCGGAAGTTTATGCTTCTACATTCGGACCGGATCCGATAGAATACCGGCATGAAAGAGGTTTGATTGATTATAATGAAGAAATGGGTGTTATGATTCAGGAAGTTGTAGGAAAAAAAGTCGGTAAATATTTTTTTCCTGCTTTTGCCGGAGTCGCATTTTCTCAAAATAATTACAGATGGTCCGGCAGAATAAAACAAGAAGACGGTCTGCTCAGACTTGTTCCCGGAATGGGCACCGGTGCCGTTGATCGTTTAAGTGATGATTATCCTGTTATGATAGCTCCCGGAAAACCTAACTTGAGAGTTAATGTTTCAATTGATGAACTTATTCGATATTCTCCGAAAAATATAGATTTAATTGATATGGAAGAACGTTGCTTTAAAACGGTTAAAGTTTCGGATTTGTTGTATGAATACGGTTATGAATATCCCTACATTAACAATATTATTTCTTTAATATCAGATAATTATTTGCAAGAAATCAGAAAAATAGGAACGAATTTTAAAAAAGGGAATTTTGTCGTAACATTTAATAATTTGGTTACTAATACTGAATTTATAAAACAAATTAATTCAACATTAAATGTACTGGAAAAGGAATTTAATTTCCCGACAGATATTGAATTTGCACATGACGGAGAAAACTTATATTTACTTCAATGCAGAAAACAAAGTTTCGGTAAAATCAGAAGACCTTCAAAAATACCGTATAATATTCCGAAAGAGAAAATTTTATTTTCGGCAGAAAGAAATATTACAAACGGAACTTTATCAAATATTACACATTTGGTCTATATTGATCCGCAAAAATACAATCAAATTTCGGATCACTCCGATTTGCTTGCTGTGGGGAAAGCTGTAGGAAAATTAAATAAAATTCTTCCGAAAAGACAGTTTATTTTAATGGGTCCAGGCAGATGGGGAAGCAGAGGAGATATTAAATTAGGAGTCAATGTCAGTTATTCTGACATCAATAATACGGCAATGTTGATTGAAATTGCAAGAAAACAAAGAGATTATGTCCCGGAACTTTCTTTCGGAACACATTTTTTTCAAGATCTTGTTGAAGCTGATATCCTGTACTTACCATTATATCCTGATGATTACGGAATTATTTTTAATGAGGATATTTATAATGATTCACCAAATATGTTTCCAAAACTCTTACCCGAATTTTCTTCCTTGTCAGATGTCATCAAAGTAATTGATTTATCTTCGGAAAGTGAAGGCTGCATGTTAAATATATTTATGAATGAGAATGAATCGAAAGCTTTAGGTGTATTATGTAATGAAGCAGTTGAAACAGATGATACCGATTCTGAGACGAAACAATCAGAAAAAATATTTGTTAAACCCGATCCGGATATCCACTGGAAATGGCGTTTGCAAGCAGCAGAGCAAATTGCATCAAGACTTGATCCCGAACGATTCGGAGTAAAACGTTTTTTTGTTTTCGGAAGTACTAAAAATGCAACGGCAGGACCCGGCAGCGATATTGATTTGTTAATCCATTTTACGGGAGATCAAAATCAATTAAAAGATTTAAATTCTTGGTTAGACGGATGGAGTGTGAGTTTGGATTATTCAAATTTTTTGAAAACCGGTTATAAATCTGACGGGTTACTTGATGTTCATGTCGTTACGGATGAAGACATTAAAAATCGTACCAGTTTTGCCATAAAAATCGGTGCCGTAACCGATGCCGCAAGAGAATTGAAATTAGGAACCGAATTAAATTAATTCTCTTATTGCATTTTCCGGTTCTTTAGGATTAAATTTCACCAGAGCTAATTCTTTACCGTTATGAGCGGCTGAAAAAGAATATGTATTCTTAATTTTATCATGCCAAAAGCCGGTTATTTCGGCAGATTCATGGACATGTCCGTGTAAAGTTATTAGAGGTTGTTTTGCATAAATAAATCTTTGTACGGCAATACTTCCGATATGAACATCCAAAGGTGCATAATCAACCATTTTACCGTCTAAAGCCGCTCTGTCCAAGTGTGTTTTATAGGGTGGTGAATGAAATAAAAATATTGCATTTGAAAGATTATCTTCTCCTGCTAATTCCTCTAAATCTTTTTTAATTGTAGAATATAAGATGTCATCTTTTTTAATTGTAAAGGAATGATAACCTTCTTCCGGAGGAACACATCCCGGATCAACATATCTTGATACATCATATTTTTCCCAATCTTTCATCAAAAACGGAGAAGGAGGAATAAATGAATAACCGTAAACAGTGTATTCTCCGAATGATACTTTTTTGTTGTGAACATATTTCCATAAATGGTCTTCTTCTCCTTTAATAAAAAGATTTTCATCTGCTTTTGAATCATCATTTCCTAAAATAATAAATACCTTCGGATAATTATTTTTTAACTTTTTTTTAATTCTGATAAATCCGTCTTTTATTATTTCTTGAAAAAAATCTTTAGGAACATCTTCCGATGAAGAAAAAGCATATAATCCGGAAGGCAATAAATCTCCTCCGAAAAATACGGCATCCGGTTTTTCAATCTCAATTTTCCGGAAAAGTTTTTCATATCGGCTGATATCGCCGTGTAAATCAGAAACAAAAAAACATAAAGACATAAAACTTAGTTTATATAAAATTTTGACTTTAAAACGGAATACTTAAAGCAATAAATTCCGGAACAATATTTTGTGAACCGTCTAAAAGATAAGAAACTCTTCCGCCGATTTCTATCGGTTCGTTTAACCTTAAAACATATATTTGCAGATACATTTCTAATCCTGCAGATTGATAATTTGAAATTGTTTCAGAACCTATTTGATTTAAATTTGCATAATCATAAAAAATATTTGCACGTAATCTTTTAAAATAAACAAACTGACCGATATTAAAATCGGGATACCAAACCGGAAACGAATAATTTGCCTGAAATGATATTAAATTATCAAATGCCTGATAAGAATATCCTCTTGGGAAAGATTGAGGACTGTTAAACCAATAATAATTTACATTATCGAAATCATTCCTTTGAAACTCTGTTCCGGCTTTTAAATTAAGTGAATGATGTTTGAAAATTCCCGGTAAATAAGCGGATGCAATTGCAGAAAATTGATGCCCGTAGATGTTTGTATTAAAAGGTGTGTGTTGATACAGTGCATATAAAAAATAACCGAATCTCGGATTAATATCCTGAGTTGCCTGATGCCTGAAAGTATAAATTTGCCCTGAGTAAGCTAAACTTGAGAAATTTCCGTTTAAAGATTCATTAATATAACGATAATTCTTGTTATTTCTTTGAATGTATGAATATGATGCATTTATTTTTGCACCTTTGTAATAGATACCTTTACTAAAGTCAAGAGGAACACTTGTTTTAAACGTTCCTTTGATTTCTTCCCATCGGTCATTGCCCAAATCTCCGTAATTTGCACTGCGTTGTGCCCAACCGCCCGAAACAGAAAATTCGGGATAATAACGTTTGAAAATTACGCTTATATTTGAACTGAGTGTTTTCTCATTGATATTATATGATCCTCCGAGTGATCCGAAAACCGTATTCAAAATATTTGCCGAATAAATGTCAAACCCCACTTCCGGTTTATAATTTAATATATCTTCGTATGATACGGAAGATATAGGTTCGGAATAAAATCCCCAACTGTGAATATTAATTGCATTTTTTAATTTGTTGTATTTCTTAACTTTAAATGTTTTTTTCGGAATTAAATCCGGATTCATCATATTTTTTCCTTGTTCTTGTTTTTGTAAAATTTCTGCCGTATTAAGTCCGACAAATTTTACTTTTTTAATCGGCTTCCAATTTTTTTCATTCAGTGTCATTTCGGCAATATCATATCCTTCAGCGGAATAATCAATAAACAGCATTTTATCATTTTTTATTTTCGGATTATATGCTCCGAATTTTCTTGAAGTTATCTGAAAACGTTCTCTTGTGTTAATATTAATCGCATAAATATTTCCGATACCGTTGTACGGTGAATTGTAAATAATGTAATTCTTGTAGAATACCGGTCTTCCGATATTTTCAAAAGAACGATTATTTACACTTACGACTGTTTTTTCTATGGTGTCAAAAACAGTTAAAACAGTACCTTCTTCATTGCTTCTCGTGAAAATGATTTTTGTTCCCTCACTATTCCACGACGGCGTTCTGAAAAAGTTGTTGTTTGTTCCTTCATAACGCATTAATTCTTTTCCGGTCTCGGCATTCAAAATTACAAGAGCCGATTTCATTAAATCGTTATATTCTACGGCAACAATTTTTTTCCCGTCTGGAGAAATTGCAGGAGCAAAATATTTTTGTTTTTTTGTTAAGCGTTTTTCTTTTTTGGTTGCTATATCAAATACAATAATATCGGAATAAGTCCTTAATTGCCATCTCAAGTCCGGGTATGTTCTTGCCCATACTGCTTTATTTTTTGCAAAAGAAACCAAACCGGCATCCGTTTCTTTTATTTTATATTCTTTTCCTTCATTATTAATCATATAAAAAGATGTAAGATCACCTTTAATACTGCTTTTTTTAAACAAAATATGCGTATCGTTAATGAAGTTTGGTTCCGTGTATTTTGTCCATGATTTTTTCTTTGTTTTATTAATAATTTTTGCATCCGATATTTTTAAATCTTTAATCTTGTCATTCCATTCAGTCTTTAAATCTTTCATTGCATTACGGTATAAATTTTTCTCATTTAAGCCGGTATGATGTTTTAATGCAAGAGAAAAAGCATAAGGCCAAAAAGAATATTTTGAAGATGTTTCTAAGGTATTGTCCCAAACTTCGGCACCGTATTTTGTTCTTGCATAAGAAGTCATTAACCAACCCAAATTATACCATCCCGGATAAAATGTTTTATAAGACCTGAATTTGGCTTTATCATATTTAATTTTTTGATTGCTTAAAAGTATGGTTCGAATTCCCATTTCAAATTGAGGAATTCGGCCTCTTCCGTTTTCGGATAATCCGGTCTCCATACATACGGCATCACCTTCAAAATACCAATAGGGATAGGAGTATTGTCCCATTAATATTCCCGTTTGACCGAATAAAATATTCATTAAACGGGTAAAATGCCGGTTGCTTTTTGCATATTGCACGGCGTGCCTGAATTCATGCGAACCGAGTGTGTAAAACCAATCCTCAGTTCCCAAATCAGATGCGTATTGCGAAGGTGTAACATTCCATGCCGAACGCCAAGGTCGTAACCCGACAAAACCGTTAGAAATTGTTGATTGATTGTAAATTAACAAAGGTAACTTTTTAGGTTTCCCGGTTAAGGTTTTCGTTTCAAACGGATATAAATAGTCAATAAGATTGGCTGTTTTCCGTGCTTGATTTTCTAAACCCGCAGGAAAAATTACTTTAGCATGTTCGGAATTTATCTCAAACCACTTTAATGAACTCGGATTTTGTTGAGCATATAGATGTGATGAAATTATCAACAGTAAAAATAATAAAGTCTTTTTCATTTTTTTATAGATGTATGATTTAATTCTCAAACTTAAATGATTTTTCCGGAATTAAAAAATGCTTTCCGAATAAACGAAAAGCATAAAATAGAATTTAAATAAAATTTTATTCAATTTGTACGGCTTTGAATTGCCAACCTTTTGATTTTTTATATTTTTTTCCGATAAAAAAAACAGATGTTCCGATTGCCGTAACCGGAACAGCAATTATATCTAACAAAATTCCTGCTATTACGGCAAATACGCCTCCTAAATCATTACTTTGATAACCTTTTATAATCATTACCGTTCCAACTCCGGTAAATAACAAACCGGCCGTTCCGATGACACTTCCCGTAATCATAGTAGCCTTAAAACGAATAGCAATTTTTTCAATTTTATTTATTTCAAAAGTTTTATCTGAAGTAAATATTTCATCTTGTCCGATACTATCAACCCAAACGTTATACTTTTGTCCTTCATACCAAATTTTAGCTTTTTTACCGTGTCTGAGATATTTTATTTTTGAACCTTTTGATATTTCTAATGCCGATTGTATTTTATGGTCTTGAGCATTAAGCGGATTTATATTTCCGTATTGAAAAAACAGAAGCAGAGTAAGGAATACCGAAGTCAATTTTTCTGAATGTAACATTATTTTATATATATATTAATTTCTATGCAACTTACAACAATAATATTTATTATAAAAAGATTTTTTATTGATTTTAGAAAAAACTTTATAATTTTATCTTTTTGCAAGATTATTGTAACAAAAGAATTAAATATTCGTACTACTCTTTAAAACAGTTGATTTCATATTATGAGCAGAGTTATTTCAATCAGTAATCATAAAGGCGGTGTCGGCAAAACAACCAGTGTTGTTAATATCGGTGCCGGTTTAGCATACAAAGGAAGAAAAGTTTTATTAATTGATTTGGATCCTCAAGCTAATTTAACCATAAGTTTCGGTGTGTCGGAAGCGGAACATTCTGTTTATGATGCTTTTACAAACGGGCAAAGTCTGCAACCCATAAATATCAGAAAAAATTTGGATATTATTCCTGCTTCGGCTGAATTAGCTGCTGCAGAAATAGAATTAAATACGGAAAACGATCAAGAAAGTAATATTGCAAACTTAATTAAACCGATACGAAATGATTATGATTATATAATTATTGATTGTCCGCCGTCATTGGGTCTGTTAACTTTGAATGCTTTTGCCGCTTCCGATGAGGTGATAATTCCCATACAACCGCATTTTCTCGCCGTAAAAGGTTTGGCTAAAATTATAGAAGTGGTTAACGGAATTAAAACAACTTTGAATAAAAAAGTTGAAATTTCAGGAGTATTTGTCGTAATGTACGATCGAAGAAAAATTCTACATCAAGATGTATTGGATACCGTAATTATGTATTTTGACGACAGGGTGTTTAATGCAAAAGTCAGAACGAATATTGCTTTAGCGGAAGCCCCCGCAGTGGGACAAGATATTTTTGAATATGCTCCCGAAAGTAACGGTGCTTTTGATTACGGAAGAATAGTAAATGAAGTTATAGCAATGGAAGAAAAATTCGGAAAATAAACGGATTTAATGTAACTTTGAATAATTATTTATAAAAAATGGCTAAAAAAAGCTTTAAAAGCGGATTAGATAATTTATTGGCATCTGCCGGAATAAAGAAAAAAACTGTTCCGGAAGAACCTGTTGTTAATAAAAAGGAGGAGCCTGTTAAAAAAGGTATTACTGATGAAGATAAACATTGGCTGCTGATAAAAACTGAAAGATTAGAAGAAGAACTTGCTTTATGGAGAAACGGTAAACTGTCTGTTGATGAATTTAAAAATAGTTTACAAAAACACGGTTTAAAATATAAATCCGAAACAAATGAAATTGTTGAGGGTTAAAAAATAACTAATTTTAAAATAATCGGGGCTTGCCAAAAAAGTCTGTATTGTCATACTGAATTTGTTTAACTTTCTTGAACTTTCAAGTTCAGTATCTTAGTAAATCTTTAATTAATACATAAATGAGATTCTGATACAAGTTCAGAATGACGTACAATAAGCCTTTTCGGACAGCTCCGATTGTGATATGTCAAATATGCAAAAAATCAGCTTTAAAGACGATTATTCGGAAGGTGCACATCCGGAAATTTTAAAACTTCTTACAGAAACTAATTTGGTACAAACAATCGGTTACGGTGAAGATGAATTCTCAAATAAAGCAAGACAACTGATAAAAAACGAAATAAAAATTGATGATGTCGATATTCATTTCGTAACAGGGGGGACACAGGCAAACTTACTCGTTATATCATCTGTTTTAAAGCCGTATCAATCTGTAATTTCCGCAACAACGGCACACATTGAAGTTCATGAAGCCGGTGCTATTGAAGCCACAGGTCATAAAATTAATACGGTTGAAACTCTTGACGGGAAATTAACCCCCGGAAAAATCAAAGAAGTTTCGGATTATCATACCGATGAGCATATGGTTCAGCCGAAATTGGTTTTTATTTCCAATTCTACGGAAACCGGCTTAATATATTCAAAAAAAGAATTGACGGAAATATCGGATTTTTGCAGAAAAGAAGGATTGTACTTGTATCTTGACGGTGCGCGATTGGCATCTGCATTAACTTCAGAACATAATGATTTGACATTAAAAGATATTACCGAATTAACGGATGTTTTTTATTTAGGCGGTACAAAAAACGGTGCTTTGCTGGGTGAAGCAATTGTAATAAATAATGAAAATTTGAAAGAGGATTTTCGATTTATGATGAAACAAAAAGGTGCATTACTTGCAAAAGGACGTTTAATCGGGATCCAATTTTCGGCATTATTTCAAAATAATTTGTATTTCAGACTAGCGAAGCATGCCAATAAATCTGCTAAAAAAATTGCCAACGTATTAAGAATTAAAAAATTTGATTTTTATACCGAAGCTGTAACAAACCAAATTTTTCCGATTTTGCCGAATGATTTAATTGAGAAATTACATCAAAAGTATGAATTTTACGTTTGGTCAAAAGTAAATAAAACACATTCCGTTGTTCGCATTATTTGTTCTTGGGCAACAAACGAAAAAGATGTTAACGGATTTATTTCCGATTTACAGTGAAAAAACACAAAAAAAAAATACTGCTTCTGTCTTCAGCTCTTTTGTTAATCATTATATATCGGTTAATTCTTCCTTCACAACTTTTTAATACACCGTGCAGTACGATTATAAAAGACAGAAACGGCGTATTGCTGGGTGCTCACGTTGCCGATGACGGTCAATATCGGTTCCCCGATACCGACAGTCTGCCCTATAAATTTAAAAAATCAATTATCACATTTGAAGACAAACGGTTTTATTATCATCCCGGTTTTGATATTGTCGGTTTAATTCGTGCGGCAAAACAAAATATAAAAGCCGGGAAAATTGTCAGCGGCGGCAGTACAATCTCAATGCAGCTTATTAGGCTATCGCGAAAAAACAAAAATCGTACGATTTGGGAAAAAATCAAAGAAATTATTCTGGCAACACGTTTGGAAATTTCCTATTCAAAAGATGAAATTTTAAGAATGTATGCTTCACATGCGCCTTTCGGCGGAAATGTGGTCGGAATTGATGCGGCTGCCTGGCGTTGGTTCGGAACGAGTTCCGATAAATTATCATGGGCACAAGCGGCAACTTTGGCGGTTTTACCTAACAGTCCGGCTTTGATACATCCGGGCAGAAATCGAAAAACATTAAAAGACAAGCGTAACCGATTGCTTAAGAAACTTCTGGAAAATGACATTATTGATACGGAAACTTATCAGTTGGCAATTGACGAAGACGTGCCTGAAGCTCCGAAAACATTTCCGAATACGGCAAAGCATTTGATGATGCGAATTTATACGGAGAAATCGGCTGTTAATCGGACGACTTTGGATGCCGGTATTCAGAAAAAAGT
>JANTGL010000017.1 GCA_024762915.1 Bacteroidales bacterium
TAGGTTGATGTTCACCGAAAATATCAACCCCGGAAATATCGGTAATCCCCATAGCGTCAAGTTGTTCTAAAAATCTGTTTATTCTTCTTTTTTGTACATAATTTTGATCAATAATTTTCAACATTCCGACATTGGATGATTTTGCAAACACTTGCCAAACGGGAATTTTACCGTAACTTTCAAATCCGGCATCATCAACGGCAACACCGCGATACATAATGTGTCCGTTTCCGGTATCAATCACATCGTCCAAATTGACATATCCGTCTTCCAAAGCAGCCATTAATACAGGAAGCTTAAAGGTAGACCCGGGTGCTAAATTTTCACCGATTGCATAATTAAAAATTTCTGAAAATGTATTATCATCGAAGCGTTTTAAATTTACAATTGCTTTTATATATCCTGTTTTCACTTCCATTACGACAACGGAACCGTAATCAGCTTCTAAATTTATTAATTGGTCTCTCAAAATATGGTCAACATAATCTTGAAGATCAATATCAACGGTTGTTTTAACATCTAAACCGTCCTCCGTTTGAACAATTTCTCCGCCTTTTACTTTTCGCCAATTTCCGCCGCCGATTTTTTGCATATAATATTTCCCGGCTCTTCCTCCGAGTTCTCGATTATAAGAAAATTCAATCCCGGCTTTTCCTTGAATAATTCCGGTTTGATTATCTTCTCCCAGAAAACCGATTGTTCGTCTCATCAATTCTCCGAAGGGCCGTTTTCTTTTTGTGATTCGTTTACTGATAAATCCGCCTTTATTTGCAGATAATCGAAAAAGCGGAAAATTTTTAAACTTCATAAACTCATCATAGGTAAGTTTTTCGGCAATTTTCAAATAACGAACTTTATGTCTTCTGCCGTTAATCAGTTTCTTTTTATAGCTGCCTTTTGACTTGTCTTTAAAAAAATCGGATAAACAAATTGCCAAAGAATCAACATTTTTCAAAAATATTTTGTCGCTTAATCCGCCGGCATTTGTATCCATAAAAATATCGTAATAATTCACCGAAGAAGCCAATAACTTTCCGGAAGCATCATAAATATTGCCTCTTTCGGGTTTTGCTTCCCTTAAATCAACGGCAATTTGATTGATTCGTTCTTGCCAAATATCCGTTTTTACAAACATAACGACAACAAGCTTGAAAGCAAGATATAATGCAAATCCCGTAATAATCAGATAGATAATACCCATTCTGAATATAATTTGTTTTTTACCGATATGTGTTTTATTCAAACTCATTAATTTCCTTTAATCGTAATCTGAGGCAAGGGATTTTTCGGTAATTTTAAACCTCTTTGCATTACCACACTGTCAGCAGCTATTTTTCGTTCCGTCCCCGACGTTAATAATTTTGTATTTGATTTTGTCGATTTTGAATGCAAAATTTCAACATCCTTTTTCAATTTATTTTTTTCTATGATTAATTCTTCTGCTCTGTATCGATTATAAATGACAACTACGGTCAAACACATTATAAAAAGAACAAAATACAAATTGCTTCTTTTAATACCTTTACCCAACCAGTTTCCGGTAAGAAAATTTTTTAGTATGTTTCGTTTTTCCGCCATATTAAATTCTTTCGGCTATTCTTAATTTTGCACTTCTTGAACGATTATTTCTCTCAATCTCTTTTTCATCGGGAACAATTACTTTTTTTGTTATTTCTTTGAAAAACGTTTCGGAATTTCCGTAAATATCTTTGTTCTCAATTCCGTCAAAGTCATTGAATTTTATATAATTTTTAACCAGTCGATCTTCCAGTGAATGGTAACTTAAAACCACCAATCGACCGCCGGGTTTAAGTGCTTTTGCCGTTTGACCTAACATTTTTTTCAAAACGTCAATTTCGCTGTTTGTTTCAATACGCAAGGCCTGATATATTTTTGCAAAAATTTTAATTTTCTTTTCAGTTTTTATTGTTTCTTCAATGATTTGATTAAATTGTTCCGTGTTTTCAATTTTTTGAATGTCTCTTTTTCGAATAATTGCCGAAGCCAATTTTTTTGCACTTTTTAATTCACCGTAGGTTCTGAAAATATAAATTAATTTATCTTCATCATAGTCATTTAAGATATCGACAGATGATTTTTGTGCTTTTTGATTCATTCTCATATCCGGAATTCCTTCGAAGCGAAAAGAAAAACCTCTTTCCGCATCATTAAACTGATGAGAAGAAACTCCCAGATCTGCCAGAATACCGTCAATTTTTTCAAATCCGGCATAAGACAAAAAATTTGTGAAATACTCAAAATTTGCCTGAAAGAAAACAAAATTTTCAGGGAATTTTTCAGTTAACCTTTGTACATTTTTCAACACATCAGCATCCTGATCAAAAGCGATTAATTTTCCGGTTTTCAAATGTTTTAAAATTTCTTCCGCATGCCCGCCGCCGCCGAATGTTAAATCCGCATATATCCCGTCAGGATGAATGTTTAAACCTTCAACGGATTGATTGAGTAAAACGGGTATGTGATAGTCACCGACCATAATTTATTAAAACGGATATTACAACAGGGGCAAATCGCCTCCCATAATTTCTTTTGCAAGTTCGGCAAATTCTTCAGCGCTTAAAATATGTTCATCATAAACTTCTTTAGCCCAAATTTCAATTTTTCTGTCTTGGCCGAACAGATAGACATCTTTATTGATACCGGCATATTCTGTCAAAGCGGCCGGAATCAAAATTCGATTTCCTGTATCAACCTTAACTTCTGCCGTACCTCTGTAAAATCCGCGAATAAAATCGGCGTGTTTAGGATTAAACGAATTTGTTTTGGCTCTGATAATTTCAATTTGACGATCCCATTCTTCCGTCGTGTATAAAATCAAACATTTTTTATAAATGTCTGCTTTCAGTACCATCTTATCAACGGCTCCTTCGGGCAATTGACGCAACAAAGCAGAAGGAATATTGACTCTTCCTTTTGCATCTGTTTTTGCCTTATGTTCACCGATTAAACCTGCCATTAATTCGTTTTTACAATACAGTTTACAAATATAATGCAAATTTTCCACAATACAACACATTTCCCCACTTTCAAACACCCTGCAAGTTATTGTGCTTATTAACAATTAATGTATCTTTCCTTAAATCAGCAAATTATCACACTTTCCTCAAAATGAAGTGTTTATAAAAATTAAAAAAATTAAATTTGAACACTGTTATACAAATAATTATTTTTGCATAATCAACAATCGAAAAGACGTTTATGAAAAATAATCAAACAGCTTTAATAGATATCAGAAAAGTCATTAAAAATAAAAACCCGAAACTTAATAAACACTTACCGGGATTTATGATTAATTATATCAAAAAGATAATCCGACAAGAAGAATTAAATGATTTTATTTCTCAAAACAATCAATATTCGGGTATTGAATTTTTACGAAAATCGTTTGAGTATTTTAATGTTCGTGCCGAAATTGAAGGGTGGGAAAATTTTCCGGCAAACAGCAATATTTTTATTGCGGCCAATCATCCTGCCGGAAGCTTTGACGGATTATTTATCATTGACACCTGCTTCAGAAAATACGGAAAAACAAAAGCATTAGTTAATGATTTACTCTTAAATCTCAACAATTTAAATGAATTTTTTATGGGTGTAAATAAATACGGAAAAACACACAGAAATGATTTGCTTAAAATTAACACGATTTTTGAATCGGATATACCCGTAATTTTTTTTCCTGCCGGATTGGTTTCAAGAAGGAATAAAAAAGTAATCAAAGACTTAGAATGGGAAAAAGCTTTTGTAAGCCAAGCCATTAAACATAAAAGAGATATTGTTCCCGTTCATATTTCCGGAAAACTGAGCAATAAATTTTATGCCGTGGCAAACATTCGTAAATCATTGAAAATTAAAGCAAGTATTGAACTTTTTTTATTACCCCAAGAAGCAACGAAGCAACGAAATACCGTTTATAAAATAAAAATCGGTAAACCAATTCCTTATAAAACATTGACTGCTGACTTTAAAGAAATTGAATGGGCACAAAAAATAAAAGAACATGTATATGAAATAGAAAAAAACATCAATTCTGATTTCACGATTGCAGAAAAAAATTTAAATATTCATTACAAATAATAAAAATATGTAATTAATTATATTTTTATGTAACTTTGTATGTTAATTTTCAGTTTCAATTTAAAATGAAAGATATAATTTCGCCGATTGACACGGAACTTCTGTTGTCAGAGTTAACTCAAGATAAATTTATGCGTTATACCAATTACGGGAATAATGCTATTTATGTTTGTACGGCACAGAACTCACCGAATGTGATGAAAGAAATCGGCAGATTGAGAGAAGTTTCTTTCCGAAATGCCGGAGGCGGAACAGGCAAAGAAGCCGATATTGATCAGTATGATACGGCAGAAATACCTTACCGACAACTAATTGTTTGGAACAGTGAAGAAAAAGAAATATTGGGAGGCTATCGTTTTATAAATCTTAATAATATTCCCGTTCATCAACATTCCGGATTAAAATTAGCAACGCAAGGATTATTAGAATTTTCAGATAAATTTATTAAAGACTATCTTCCGTATACGATAGAACTTGGTCGATCCTTTGTCAGACCGGAAGCTCAATCTTCTAATACCGGCAGAAAAACCTTGTTTGCTTTGGATAATTTATGGGACGGCTTGGGTGCATTAATTAAACATAATCCGAATGTTAAATATTTTTTCGGAAAAGTGACCATGTACACGCATTTTGAGAAATTTTCGCGAGATTTAATCCTCTATTTTATGAACCGGCACTTTAAAGACGAAGAACATCTTGTATATCCTATCAACCCGCTTAAATATCATCATCAGGAAAAAGAATTGGCAAAATTTTTCGAGGGACACAATTTTGACGAAAACAAGAAGATTTTATCAAAAGAGGTTCGAGCCAGAGGTGAAAATATTCCGCCTTTAATTAATTCCTACATGAGTTTATCCGACTCTATGAAATGTTTCGGAACCTCAAGTAATACCCATTTCGGAGATGTTGAAGAAACCGGAATCTTAATTACGGTTGATGACATTTATGAAAGTAAGAAAAAAAGACATTTACAATTTTAATTTCCTTAATGAAGCAATTTCTGATTATTCTTTTTATTTTTTTTCAATTTTATTCATATTCTCAGGAATATGACCCATATACCTATCAAGACATCAAAAAAAAACCGGAAGGAAATGAAAGAATATTTTTCGGCGGCGGTTTAGGTTTGCAATTCGGAACATTTACCACCATAAAATTTACACCTGAAATCGGATATAGAATTACCGATAATTTTGATGTCGGAATCGGACTTTATTATTTATATACCAAAAATAATTATTATCACTATTCCGATCATATTTACGGCGGAAAAGTATTTTCAAGATTCTATATTACGCCTAACTTTTTTCTTACGGGAGAATATGAGACTTTAAATATAGCGGATTATGATATTTATACCGGACAATACACGGGAACACGCATTTTTATTGACGGATTGCCTTTGGGAATCGGATGGCGACAACAATTAGGCGAGCGTTTTTCTGTTTTAACTACCCTGATGTACAATGTGTTGCAAAGTGAAAAAACGCCTTATTCAAATCCGATTTTTCGAGTCAGTTTTATTTATTAAAAAAGGTGAAATTTTGCAACTGCAAGCCAATATAAAACCATTACGATTGCACCGAAAAATAATGTCCTTGCATATTTATTAATTCGTACGGCTTTTGCTTCCTCAAATTTTGATTTTATCCCGATTAAAATAAATCCCAAACCCGTAAAAACAAAAATTCCGAGACTTACAAAATCATCATTCATTAAATAATTTAATACCGAAATAATAATCATTAAGAGTCCGGCAATCAGTGCAATATAATTAATGTTATTTTTTTCAGGCATTATCAAAAAGATTTAAAATTCGTTTTATTTCTTCTGTTTTGATTGTATCGTTTTTTTGAATGTATGAATTCATTAAAAATTTCAGTAATCGTATTATTATGTGCTTATTAGAACAAGGTTTGAAAAATTGATCTTTCGGTTTTATTTTATGATTTTTTAAAAATCTGCTGATATCGCTTTTTGTTACAACAGCTCCTTTATTCAACGGATTTATATAAAAAAGAGCTTCTCCGGAACGTTCATCTTTAAACATCAATAAAAAATTCCTCGGAAAATCCACTCCGTAAATCGGTAATCCGAGTTTTTGAGAAATGTAAATATAAACAACCGCAATAATGACATCATTGCTTTTTTTATTCTCTAATACTTTATTTAAAAACGACGTTTCGGGATTGATGATATTTGAAAAATCAGGAGTAAAACGATGAACATCATACAATACATGATTAATTTTTCTGATTTGCTGCAAACCGGTTAAATAAAAATTAATTTCGGACCGTAATGCAGAAACAATTTTATTCAATTTATCCTCAACATCCTCATAAACAATTTCCGGATATTGATATTTCGCTATCAAAAATGCCCCGTATAATAATCGTTTATCATTTTGCAACCATTCCTTAAAATCTTCGTCTGACTTTTGAAGGCGGTGTTGCTTGATTATTTCTTTTGCTCTTTCTGTTAATAAACTGTTTTCAGAAGTTGAAACAACATTTTCCAAGTCGGAAATAATATCTGATTCAGATTGTAACAATTTCTTGCGAACGGCATTATAAACAAAAGCATCTTTATCATCCAAAAGATTAATTAATGCTTGTAATTCCTGTTTTTTCATCCGTTTAATTGTTATTAATTAAGAGAGTAAACGATCCAAAACCGTAATGACTAATTTTTCAACGGCAATTTTATAATTTACGCTGTATTCTTTACGCATTCGATTTGCAATGATACTGCAAACAGTTAATGCATTATGTCCCATTAACTTAGAAAGACCGGCGATGGCCGAACTTTCCATTTCGTAATTTGTGATTTTTTTACCGTTGTAATCGAATGTTGAAATTTTTGAATTTAAATCCGGATCAACCGTATTTAATCTGATAATTCTGCCCTGCGGACCGTAAAAACCCGGAGCAGAAATCGTCATTCCTTTTCGCATGTCAAAACCGATTTTTTTAACAAGTTTTGTTGATGCATCAACAAAATAAGGTGTTGCTAATTTGGTATCCCAACCCGTATATTTTAAAAATTTTGTTTGCAAATCTGCATTTCCCAATTTATCTCTTCCTTCGTAAAAATTCAATAAGCCGTCAAAACCGATTGACATTTCGGAAACAACAGGCGTGTCAACAGGAATATCTTCTTGCAATGCTCCCGAAGTTCCGATACGAACCAAATTTAATGTTCGATGATCTTGTTTGGGTATGCGTTTATCTAAATCCACATTAGCAAGAGCATCCAGCTCAGTGACTACGATATCAATATTATCCGTTCCTATTCCCGTAGACAGAACGGTTACGGGTTTATTTTTATAAGTTCCGGTATGTGTTACAAATTCACGATTATGGGCTTTAAAATCAACGGTATCGAAAAAATTTGAAACCATTTCAACACGTCCTTGATCACCGACAAGTATAATATTATCCGCAATATTTTCGGGTTTTAAATGCAAATGAAAAATAGTTCCGTCACCATTTAATATTAATTCTGATTCACCAATTCGTTCCATATTTTGTATTCTTAAATTTTTGAATAAACAACAAAGATACAGTTTTCATTATTTCTATCACAATACTAAAAGATAATTTTTAAGAAAACTTAATATTTCAAAATTGAACCGGACGAATCAGATATGGATGAATTTTTAAGTGCCATTAATTCTATTTGAATCGTGCCTCTGCCGTAACATCTTGTCCCGAAAAATCCTTTTTCAAATATTTATAATAGGCCGTAATACCGATCATTGCAGCATTATCTGTAGTAAACTTAAAATCAGGAATATGCACAACCCAAGCATTTTTATCGGCTTCCGCACGTAAGCGATTTCTTAAGCCTGAATTTGCCGAAACACCGCCTGCAACGGCTATTTCTTTTATACCGGTTACGGAAACGGCATTTTTTAGTTTCTCAATTAAAATATCAATAATCGTAAATTGTACCGAAGCACAAATATCACATAAGTTTTCTTTTACAAAGCTCGGGTTTTTCTTAACCTCATCTCTGATAAAATACAAAATTGCCGTTTTCAACCCGCTGAAACTGAAATCGGTATCACCCACTTTGGGTCGAGAAAACGAGTATTTGTTCGGATCTCCTTCTTCTGCATATTTATCGATTAAAGGACCTCCGGGATAAGGCAAACCGAGAATTTTTGCTGTTTTATCAAATGCTTCACCGGCAGCATCATCAATGGTTTCTCCGATAAGTTCTTTTTCAAAAAAATGGGTGACCTTAATAATTTGTGTGTGACCGCCGGAAACAAGTAAAGTCAGAAACGGAAATTGCGGATCGTTATGCTGAATATTTTTTTCTTTCAGAAAAAGTGCTGCGATGTGTCCGTGCAAGTGATTTACGTCAATTAGCGGAATATTATTTGCCAAAGCAAAACCTTTTGCAAAAGAAACACCAACCAATAAAGAGCCCAGCAAACCGGGTCCGCGTGTAAAGGCAATTGCATCAATATCGGAAATGTTTACAAGGGCGTCTTTTAATGCCGCATCAACCACGGGAACAATATTTGCCTGATGCGCCCGAGAAGCCAATTCCGGCACCACACCGCCGTATTTTTTGTGAACATCTTGATTTGCCGTTACATTTGACAATAACCAACCGTCTTGAATTACGGCAGCTGAAGTATCATCACAAGAAGATTCTATAGCTAAAATTGTAATCAAAATTATTATTTTATAAGTAAAAAAACCAAATTTGCCTGTTCCGGCATTTAGTTTGCAAAAATAAACAAATAAATTATCCGGAAACTTCGTTTATCTCAGATAAATATAATTATTTTGTAAACATATGCAAAAGCGTGTATTCCAAACAGAAAAATTAAGACGCCTGACATTATACGGTATCATCACATTATTGGTGTTGCTGGTAAGCTTAATTATTATGTTGCAAACGGCATACATTCAAACAAAAATCACCAATTACATTACCAAAGAATTATCTTCAAAACTTAAATCCGATATTCAAATTAATAATGTCAACATCAGTTTGTTTAAAGGATTTAAAATCAAAGGGATATTAATAAAAGACATCCGAAAAGATACAATGTTGTACATCAAAAGCTTGTACATCCTCCCTTCCGGAATTCCGACGAATTTCAACAAATTGTCTTTTCGGTCTGTTGAGCTGAACGAACTATTTTTTGATATACATGAGATTAAAAAAGACAGTTTAAATCTGGATTATATGATTGATGCGATGATTTCCGAAAATGACACTGCCGAATCGAAAGATTTTCATTTACGTATCGGAAATTTAACAATGCATAATTCCGAATTTAAATATCAGGAAATAGACAGTTTAACAAATCCGGGAATGGATTTTGAAGACATGGATTTCTCTGATATTGAAGTTGATATAGATGACATTGATATTTTTAACAGCACAATTAAAACGAAAGTTAAAAAAATATCATTGAAAGAAAAAAGCGGTTTTACGGTTGAAAATATAAGCACGGCTGCCAATTTAATAACACCCGAGAAGATTCGAATAAAAGATTTAAAAATAGAAACAAATAAAAGTCATTTTGAATTTGACAGTTTAAATTTAAAATATCCCGAAAGATACTGTTTTTCATGCTATAAAACAGATTTACAAACGAATGCATCATTTAAAAACGGCTCCTTTATTAATTACCGGGACATTTCATTATTTATACAGGACACCGTAAAACAAAACGGGAATATTTTTATTTCAGGAAATATTAACGGAAAAGTTAATAATATTAAATTATCTGATTTTTATATAAACGCCGAAAATATTCTTTCCGTAAAAACAAATTCTCATATTAAAAATTTCCCGAATTGGGAAAACTTAGAATTTAACATGGATATTTCCGAATTTAAAGTAAATCCTAAACAAATTTCCGGCTTTATGCTTCCGGGAAAAACGGAGCCCTTAATTAAACTGCCTTCTGAACTGCAAAAAATTAATATCCTTTCATACCAAGGAAAAACAATCGGTAATTCATCTGACTTTACTTCAAAAGGACTAATTTTCGGCGATTTCGGAAAAATCACTTTAGATGCCTCAGCTCAAAAAGACAGTGCTGATTATACAAGTATCACAGGTAAACTTTACGGTGAAAATATTGATCTCGGTACGGCAATCGAAAATTTAAATTTCGGCAAATTATCCTTTGAACAGGATTTCAGTCTTTCCTATATAAAAAACAAACAACTTAAAGCAAGTACAAACGGAAATATCAGTTCATTCATATACAAAAACCACGATTATCACAATATTGATTTATTTGCTTCTTTAAATAACAAACTCATTGACAGTATTAACATCAAAATTAATCAACCTGAACTAATTACGGAAATATCCGGAAATGCTGATTTAACGGGAAAAATTCCTGAAATTCATATTATTTGTACCATTCCTTATGCCGATTTATTTTCAATGAAATTGCGAACAAAACCGTCATCATTAAAAACAGAACTTATCGGCAATTTTAAGGGTTTAAACATTGATGACTTTGAAGGAACCGTCAACTTGGGAAAACCTTTGATTTACAAAGAAAATAATCTTGAAACAAAAATTTCAAAATTAAACCTGACAGGAAAATATTATACTAAAGATACCCTAAGAACAAAATTCATTAGGTTAAAATCCGATGTCATTGATGCAGACCTAAAAAGTACGGGGAGTATTTCAAAATCAATTAATTCACTTAATGTTTTATTTCAAAATATTTTTATCGAAAATCCTAAAAAAATTGTATCGGTTGAGAATCTATCCGAAAATGACTTTTTAGACTTTAGCATTAACATTAAAAAACCGAATACATTAACCAAATTACTTTTTCCTGATGCACATATTACAAAACAAAGTAAAGTTTTCGGTTTTTATCAACCGGGGACAAATAAATTCAATTTATCGTTTAATTCTGAACATCTTAAATATAAGAACATAAATATTAAAGATTTTTATATTATTTCTTATACTCGTGAAAATAAATTGTATGCCGGAATCGGCGGTTCTTCAGTCAAACCGAATGAAAAAATATATATTGAAAATGTAAATTTCGGCAGTGAAATAAAGAAAGATACACTAAATTTTAATTTAATCTGGAATAATTTTAAAGACAGTGCAAATTATTCAGCTGATATTTCCGGAATTCTTACAATTCATAAAAAAGAGAACAAAAAATTGTCATATAACTGTAAATTATCGAACTCGGAAATCATGTTGAATGATATTTTATGGAAATTTAATAATGCTGCCGTCAAAATAGATTCTTCACATATTAACATTTCCGACTTAAGAATAAAACACAATGATGAAGAAGTATATATTGACGGTAATATCTCTGAATATCAAGGGGATATGTTATTTGCGGTATTTAAAAACTTGAATCTGAGTAATTTTCAAACTCTGATTTCAGATCACATTTCATTTAAGGGTAAACTAAGCGGTTTTTCAACATTTGCTGATCTTTATAAAGAACCTTTAGTTTTCACAAAAGATTCAATTCTTGATTTGAATATAAATAATATGAATTTCGGAAATTTTTATTTAAAAAGTTTCTGGGACAATTCAAAAAATAACATTCATGCAAATGCCTATAATTTAAAAGGGAAACGACGATTGATGAATGATACGATATACGGAGATTATAATCCGGAGAGTAAAACTTTGAATTTCACGGCAGATATCAGAAGCTTACTGTTAAAAACATTCAAAGATTATTATAAAGACTTCGTCAATTTTAATCAATCAGCATTTATCACCGGAAAAATAAATATTAACGGAAAAATTAACAAACCTGATATAACGGGTAATTTTAAAGTAAAACAAACAACGGCATATATCAAATACCTCAATACATATAACAATATCGGCGAATTGGACTTTAGTTTTGATAAGAAGAATATCTTTATTAACAAAACAAAAATGTTGCCGAGAAACGGAACCGGAACAGCTTATATTTCCGGTAAAATACATCATCATAATTTTTCAAACTTTGCTTTAGATATTGATATACAGGCAAATAACTACGAACTTTTAAACATTATACCGACTGACTCTTCTTACTATTACGGACAAGCATTTGCAAGCGGAAATATAAATTTTTCAGGACCTTTAAATGATATTTTTCTTGATGCAAATTTAAATACCGAAAAGAACACAAATATATTTATTCCGATTTCATCTGATAAAACATATAACGAAGAAAACAGTTTTCTGACATTTAAAACAGATACTTCAATACAATTTAAAAGCAAAAAACAAACGAATTTCACGAAAACTGATGTCAGCGGTTTTAGTATGAATATGAAACTTAACATCACACCTGAAGCGGAAATTCAAATTTTACCCGATGAAAGTTCCGGGGATATTTATACCCAAGGTGAAGGGGCAATAAATTTAACTTTAAATAAAGCCGGTGATTTTAATATTTTCGGCGCCTATAATATTTCAAACGGAAATTATGAGTTTAATATTGAAAATATTATCAGAAAAGATTTTACTATTACTGACGGCAGTACAATCGATTGGTTCGGAAATCCGGAAGATGCCGTTGTAAGCATTAATGCCGCATATATCTTAAACAATGTTTCATTATCGGATTTAACTCAAAATCCGGAAGAAGTCAGAAGAGCTCGTATTAATTGTATCATCAACATTACCGGAAAATTATTAAATCCCGTATTTAAATTAAATATTATTTTTCCGGATAATTTGAATGAATATTCTGCTAAAATAAATAATCTTGCCGAAAATGAATTAAATCAACAATTTTTATCTTTGCTTCTTCTCGGAGTTTTTCAACCTTTGCCGGGTATAAAACAAGAAAATATTGCAGCAACTCAAGTCACTGGAGATATTCTTTCAAAACAGTTAAATTCATTCTTGAAGAAAATAAAATATGTTGATTTGAATTTTGATTACAAATCCGGAAATACAGTTTATACCGATCAATATAAAGTCCGTATTTCAAAAACACTTCTGAACAACAGGATTGAAGTAAAAGGAAACATCGGTGTAGGCGGACAAGAAACTCAGCAAACCGAAGCAACAAATTATATCGGAGAATTTGAAGTGGAAGGAAAACTCAATAAAAAAGGAACTATCAGAGCAAAAGTATATAACAAAGCAAACGATAAAATTGAAAATGACGGAAATTATACTCAAGGTCTCGGTTTTATTTGGCGACGTGATTTTGATTATATATTTCGGCGTAAATCAAAACAAAAAATTGACACTTTAAAGCAACAAGCTGAAGATAATGACAGTATAAAATAAAAGTCCTGCAAAATTGCAGGACTTTCTTAATTCAAATTATTTAATTTATAATAATTCAATCGTTACTGCAGAAGCACCGCCGCCGCCGTTACATAAGGAAGCAACACCGTATTTTCCGCCGTTTTGTTTTAACACATTTATCAACGTAACAATAATTCTTGCACCGGAAGCACCGAGCGGATGGCCTAAAGAAACACCGCCGCCGTTAACATTAACTTTTGCCTCATCCAAATTAAGCTCTTTAACGGCCGCTAATGCAACAACCGAAAATGCTTCATTAATTTCGTAATAATCAATATCCGAGGCCTTTAATCCGGCTTTTTTTATGGCTTTAGGAATGGCTTTCACCGGTGCCGTCGTAAACCATTCGGGTTCATGAGCGGCATCGCCGTATCCGATTAATTTTGCAATCGGGTTTACACCAAGTTCATCAACTTTTTCTTTACTCATTAAAATCAGTGCAGCAGCTCCGTCATTTATGGTCGAAGCATTAGCTGCCGTAACCGTTCCGTCTTTTTCAAATACCGGTCGTAAAGTCGGAATTCGATCAAACTTTACATTCGTATATTCTTCGTCGGTATCAACAATAATATCGCCTTTGCGTGTTTTAATTTCTACGGGAACAATTTCATCTTTAAATCTGCCGGCTTCAACAGCTGCAGCAGAACGCTTATAGGATTGTACGGCAAATCGGTCTTGTTCTTCTCTGCTGATTTTTAATTCTCGCGAACATAATTCAGCGGCACTTCCCATATGATAGTTATTATAAACATCCCACAAACCGTCTTTTATCAATCCGTCAACGAGCTTACCGTCACCAAGTTTTGTTCCTTTTCGCATTCCCGGTACATAATGCGGAACATTGGACATACTTTCCGTTCCGCCGGCAACAACAACATCATTATCACCGAGCATAATGGTTTGAGCACCAATCATAACCGCTTTCATTGCCGATGCACAAACTTTATTTATGGTCGTACACGGAACCGTATTCGGAATACCGGCAAAAATAGATGCTTGCCTTGCCGGAGCTTGACCTAAATTCGCCGACAATACATTCCCTAAAAACACTTCATTCACAGCCTCTGATTTTATTCCGGCTTTTTCAACAGCTGCTTTTACGACGACAGAACCTAATTTTGTTGCCGTTAAACCGGACAACGAACCGCCGAAACTTCCTAAGGGAGTTCTCACTGCGGAAACAATATATACTTCTTTCATTTTATAATATTTTATGTGTGTGAATTGTATCTTTTATTGAAAGCGAAAATAATAATTTTTTACCGATTTTAAAAATATTAATTACCGGATTTTCGTTTCCCTGAGTATCAAAATAAGTTTTTAGAGAAAATATATTACTTTTGCAAATAATAAAAAACCATACCCATGAACGAATTCTTTGAAATTTCTAAATACATACTGCCTCTTATTATTTTGTTAATTGCTTTAATGATTATTTTAAATCATTTTGCAAAAAGAGAAAAAACTAAATTAAAATTTGATCTTATAAAAGCGAACAATAAATTAATAACTCCGGTGAAGTTGCAAGCTTATGAAAGAATTGTACTTTTTTTGGAAAGAATCAGACCCGATGCCTTAGCTCTCAGATTAACAAAACCGAAAATGACATCCAAGCAAATACAAATACAAATGTTGGCAACGGTACGTAATGAATTCAATCACAACCTTTCACAACAATTATATTTATCCGATGATACATGGACTGCCGTTGTTTATGCAAAAGAACAAATTACGCGCTTAATTAATTTTGCAGGAACAAAAGTTGACCCAAAAACCGTCTCTCAAGCATTCACTGCCGTTTTAATTGAAATGTATAATGATACCGATACAAAACCGGTTGAAACATCTGTTGAACTTGTTAAAAAAGAAGCGTCATTATTTTTCGGAATATAAACTAAACATAAACTTCCAAAAGCTCACTTTCTTTATCGGGAATAAGTTTAATTTTTTTTATTACTGCAGGCAATAATATCGTTTCACCGAATGATACTTTAATTTCATTTCCGGAATACATCAATTGAAAACTCCCTTTCGTACATAAAAAAACAATAAAGCTGTCTGTTTCGGTATAATCTTTTATTATTTCCCTGTTAAATTTTAAAAGATTAACCGTAAAGTACCGGTTTGATACACATTGAACAAAAGCATTAAATTTTTCGGGATATTTTGTTAAGTATGATTTTTCGGTTTTTAAATCAGCAACCATACAAGCTTCCTCAACATGTAAATCTCGGTATTTCCCGTCCAAACCTTTACGATTCCAATCAAATATTCGATATGTAATATCCGATGGTTGTTGAATTTCTGCAAGCAAAACACCTTTCTTTATTGCATGAATCCTTCCGGCAGGAATAAAAAAAATATCTCCTCTTTTTACTTTTAACGAATTTAAATTTTCCGTTAAAGTATTCTTATTAATCGAATGTCTGAATTCTTCCTTGCTGAGAGGTTTGTTTAATCCGAGAATTAATTCAGAATCTCGGTCGTTGTCCATTATATACCACAGTTCATTTTTTCCGTTTTCTCCGTATAATTTTTGAGCAGTTTCATCATTCGGATGTACTTGAACGGATAAATCATCGGCAGCATCAATAAATTTTATCAATAAAGGAAAATTTTCACCGTATTTTTCAAGAACTCTTTGTCCGACAAGAATTTCTTTATATTTTGAAATCAGATGATTTATTGTTTGCCCCTTAAACTCCCCTTCGGAAACCACCGAAACATTTCCGGGCAAGCCGGATAACTCCCAGCTTTCACCGATTTTATCAGAATCGGAAAATTTATTTAACACCGTTTTTAGTTTTTTTCCGCCCCAAACTTTTTCTTTTAAAATCGGATGAAATTTTAAAGCTTGCATCATTTTTTTTGTGCTAAAATAGCAATTTTCATGCTTCAATGATTAAGAATATAAAAAGTTTTATATTATTTTACATTTTTTCTTATCTTTGTTAGCATAACTGTTTAATAAAAAGAATTAATTCTAAATTGTATTTCAATGAATTTTTTTCAAAATATCAGCATCAAATCTCGGTTTAATTTCATTTTGATAAGTGTCTTAATTTTAATTCTTATCATTATTACATTTTTTATTTTTTCGGTAAATAGAATTAATCGGTATAACGATTACTACCATAAAGCGGACAAATTAAAAATTCAATATCTGGATTTAAGAAGATATGAACTCCAATTTTTACTGCGATATAATGATGATATTGATTTTTTTATTTCAGAAAGGAATAAATATATTGATAAATTTGAAAGAACATCAGATGTCTTTTCAAATATTAATCAAATTTTAACAACTGATTTTATTACAAAAAAATCGAAGCTTAATACACGTTTAATACGTATTGAAAACATTCATGATAATTACGCGGAAACTTTCTCAGATTTAACCCATAAAATTTTTATAAGAGGAAATATCACCTCGGGGATTATCGGAGATTTAAAAACAAGTGAACAGGAAATTTTTAATTCAAATATATCTCCTCAAAAAAAATCCATAATCTCAGAAATGATTTTACTGACGGATAATTATCTGTTGTCTGAAGATGCAACAAATTATACCGAGTTCATTAAACGATATAATAAAATTTCAAAATCTGAAACCTTAAACATAAATGATACTATCAGTAACAATCTGACAGTTAAGCTTTCAGGATTTGATAAAATGCTTCAAAATTATAAGACAAATTTTACGGCATTAGTTAAAATTGACAAACTTATCGGATTAAAATACGATGAAGGATTTATTGGAAAATTAAGAACATACAGCCAAAATTTAGATCCCGAAATCGAACAATTATTAAACGAAATAACAGAATTTAAACAAACGGCACAAAAACAAGCAATCTACACAATTATTATTTTCTTTATTTTGATGGGTGTTATATTTCTTGTTTTATTCAAACGTTTTTCAAGTTCCGTTGCAACCCCTTTAAATGAATTAAAAGACTATATAAAACC
>JANTGL010000018.1 GCA_024762915.1 Bacteroidales bacterium
TTTTGCAAATTTATAAATTATAATAGAAAATTTTTATAAAGTGTTTTATTTCCTGAACTATTTTCCGATACAGAAAGTAATTAACCAATATTTGCAGGGCTTATTTAAAAAAAGGTACAGATAAGGTACTTTTAGATGTCAAATTTCATTGAAAAATAAGAATTGATGACTTCCCGGATAATATCTTATAAACATTCCGGCTAACATTTAATTTTTTACGATTTTAGAAGATATAATATTTTTATCGGTTTTTATTCTGACAAAATAAACTCCTTTATTGTAAGATGATAAATCAATTGTTGCATTTTGATTAACGGCTGTTTTTTTAAGTATTATTTTCCCGAAAACATCATAAACTTTAATGCTCTCAATTTTATTATTTGTATTAATACTAAATGTTTCTTTCGTTGGATTTGGATAAATTGTTAAGCCATTATCTGAAATGTCTTTAACATCCAAAGCATCACATTCTGCTTCTGTTTCTACAAAGGTTGAACTTGCATCAATATTTGTCCAGTTTGTTGTGCTCCACGTTGCATCATCTACAAAAATACATGTTAGGTAAGGATTGCTTGTTGCATCAAACTCTATAATGTTGGTATTGTGCCCATTTTTGACATCCAAACTTGTTAGTTGATTTGAATAGCACCACAAATATGTTAAAGCCGGATTTGCAGCAACATCCAAACTTGTTAATTGATTCCCATCGCACCTCAATCCAGTTAAAGTCGTAATTGTCGATACATCCAAACTTGTTAATTGATTATGATTGCAAAACAAATTAGTTAAAGCCGTATTTGCAGAAACATCCAAACTTGTTAATTGATTTTTAGAACACAACAAATGAATTAAATCTCTATTTTCCGAGACATCCAAACTTGCTAATTGATTTCCTTGGCAATCCAAAAAAGTTAATGCAATATTTGCAGATAAATCCAAACTTATTAATTGATTATAATAGCAATAGAAATAAGTTAAAGCAGTATTAGCAGATAAATCCAAACTTGTTAATTGATTATAAAAGCAATCCAAAGTAGTTAAAGCAGTATTTGCAGATAAATCCAAACTTGTTAATTGATTCGCAGAGCAACCCAAAGTAGTTAAAGCAGTATTTGCAGATAAATCCAAACTTGTTAATTGATTTTCATGGCATAACAAAGTAGTTAAAGCAGTATTTGCAGAAACATCCAAACTTGTTAGTTGATTATATTCACAATCCAAAAAAGTTAATGCAATATTTGCAGATATATCCAAACCTGTTAATTGATTCATAGAGCAATCCAAAGCAGTTAAAGCAGTATTTGCAGAAACATCCAAACTTGTTAGGTGATTATTATAGCAAAACAAATCAATTAAAGAAGTAAAATCTGCTATTCCGGTTAAATCACTTATATTTTTATAAGAAACGTCTAAAGTTGTAATTCCACTAATATTTGAAGTTAAAACATAATTATCCAAAACGTCATCATACGCTAAATCAATAAGGGCTTGTTCAAAGTTGTCATCCGGAACATAGGTTGTTTGTGAATATGCGCTCAGATTTGCAAGTATGAAGATAATGATTGCAATTTTTTTCATATTAGTAGAGTTTTAAATAAGAGATAGTTTTCTGACAAACATAGATATTAAAATATACTACTATCTGTTAATCATTTATAAAATAATCTTTCAAAATCTGAATAACTAACCTGTTTAATTTTTTACAATTTTAGACGTAATAATATTTTTATCAGTTTGTACTCTTATAATATAAATTCCTTTTTTGCAGTGTGATAAATCAATCATATCATATTGATTAACTGCCGTCTTTTCAAATATTATTTTCCCGAAAACATCATAAACTTTAATGCTCTCAATTTTATTATCTGTGTTAATACTGAACGTTTCTTTCGTTGGGTTTGGATAAATGATTAAGCCATTATCTGAAATAACTTTAACATCCAAAGCATCACATTCTGCTTCTGTTTCTACAAAGGTGGAACTTGCATCAATACCTGTCCAGTTTGTTGTGCTCCACGTTGCATCATCTACATAAATACATGTTAAATCTGAATTACTTATTGCATTAAAAAATATAAAGTTCGCATTATTCCCATTTCTTACATCTAAATTTTTTAATTGATTATACTCGCAAGCCAAAAAAGTTAAAGCAGTATTTGTAGATACATCCAAATTTGTTAATTGATTAGAAGAACACGTCAACAAAGTTAAAGAAGAATTTGCTGACACATCCAAACTTGTTAATTGATTTGTACTGCTCCACAATTCAGTTAAAGCATTATTAGTAGATACATCCAAATTTGTTAATTGATTAGAAGAACACGACAATATAGTTAAAGAAGAATTTGCTGATATATCCAAACTTGTTAATTGATTTACTTGGCAATACAATTCTGTTAAAGCAACAAAATCTTCAATTCCTGTTAAATCTGTTATGCTCTTATTATTAACATTTAATGATGCAATTCCATTGATATTCTCAGTAAGAACATAATTGTCTAAAACATCATCATAACCCAAGTCAATAAGAGCTTGTTCAAAGTTGTCATCCGGAACATAGGTTGTTTGTGCAAATAGGTTCATATTTGCAAGTAGGAAGATAATTATTGCAATTTTTTTCATATTAGTAGAACTTTAAATAAGAGATAATTTTCTGACAAACAAAGATAATACAATCTACAATGAATTAATAATCATTTATACATTAATCTTTCAAAATCTGAATAATTTACCTGTGAAGCTTTTTTTAATTGGTTCTTTATTCGTTTATACTTTTTTGTCGGTTTCCCTGCATAAAATTTCTTAAAATTTTTACTATACAGTTCATCATACAATTTTTCAGTATCATAATAAGCACCGTATAGTTTTTCAAGTTTTCTCATGTACTTACTTTGTGTTTGACATTCATACATACAGCCTTTAAATGCAGTACGATGCAAGAAATAACCACCAGATAAATAAAGCTTTCGGGCTTGCTTTCCGGTTACAGGGCAAACAAAAAATATCAGAAACTTAGTAAATAGCTAAATAACTGATATTTATATTCTTTTTATTGGATATTGTTTTCTTTTGTTTTCTGCGATTATTTGCCGATACAGAAATTTGCAAATATATTTCCAAGCACCTCATCAACAGTAAATTCGCCTGTTATCACTCCTATATATTGCAATATTTCACGAATGTCTTGAGCAAGAAAATCAGAAGAAATACCGGTTTCAAGTCCTTGTGAAACTCGTAAAGATGCTTCGTAAGCTTTTTGCAATGCTTCAACATGTCTGCTGTTCGTAAGTATCGTATCATTTTTATTTAAAGAAGAATAATTAACGGTATCAATCAACAATTGATTTAATTTATCAATATTGATTTTGTATTTAGCGGAAATTTTAATGTATTGAATTTTTTCATTATTTATAAACTCGTCATCGACATCATTTTTAACTGTATCAATTTTATTGATTAATACAATCAAATGTTTGCCTCTTGCTTTTTCTTTTATTTCAGATATTTTTTGTTTTGAATCGAGGTCACCGGCTTTAATCAAAAGCAAAACAATATCTGCTTTTTTAATTTTATTCATTGTTCGCTCAATCCCTAACGATTCCACAACATCATTCGTATTTCGAATTCCGGCAGTATCAATTAATCGAAAAAGAATTCCGTTTATCGAAATAATATCTTCGACGGCATCACGTGTTGTTCCCGCAATATCCGAAACAATGGCTTTATCTTCGTTGAGAAGCACATTCAATAAAGTTGATTTTCCCACATTCGGTTCCCCGACAATGGCAACCGGAATTCCGTTTTTAATAACATTACCCAATTCAAAAGAATTTATCAATTTCGAAATATGCTTTTGAATATCACTAATTAAATTTTTTAATGCTTTTCTGTCGGCAAATTCGACGTCTTCTTCACTGAAATCCAATTCAAGCTCAATTAAACTGATAAAAGAAAGAAGCCGACTTCGCAGCTCTTGCAATTCGGAAGAAAAACCGCCGCGCATTTGTTGCATGGCAATTTTATGTGCCGATGCCGATTCGGAAGCAATTAAATCAGCCACGGCTTCGGCTTGTGACAAATCCATTTTTCCGTTAAGGTAGGCACGTTGTGTAAACTCACCCGGATTTGCAAGACGTGCACCGTTTTTTATAACAATATTTAAGATTTTTTGTTGAATAAATAGCGATCCGTGGCAGGAAATTTCAACCGAATCTTCACCTGTATAAGAATTCGGGGATTTAAATATACTTATCAAAACCTCATCAACAACCTGATTATCAGAGCTAATTGTTCCGAAACGAATGGTATAAGCTTTAAATTCTAATTTCCCTTTTTTCGGGGTAAAAATCTTTTTAACAATATTAAAAGATTCCTTACCCGACAAACGAATAACAGCAATAGCACCGCTTCCGGGCGATGTCGCTATGGCTGCTATCGTATCATTAAACATATTAATTATTTTGCAAGGATTTCATTAACGCGTAATAACTCCTCACCTATATCACGTTTTCCTTTTATGGTTTTATTAAAAGGAACAAGCACAACTTCATGGTTTGAATAACCGACCATAACGCTTCTTTGATTATCAATTAAAGCATCAACGGCAGCAACACCCAGCCGACTGGCAAGATAGCGATCAAATGCTGAGGGTGATCCGCCTCTTTGCATGTGCCCCAGAATATTTACTCTAATTCCGTGACTTTTATATTTTGTGCCGAATTTTTTGGCAACTTCACTTGCTCCGCCAATATTATTACCTTCGGCTACAATAATAATGTTAGAACTTTTTTCTGAAGATTTTAATAATTCTTCCAATTTTTCTTCTTGCCCTTCAACTTCCGGAATCAAAACCATTTCGGCACCGGTTGCAATTCCGGCTTTAAGGGCTATAAAACCGGCATCACGACCCATCACTTCAATAAAAAAAGTTCGATCGTGTGAAAACGCCGTATCTTTAATTTTATCAATGGCTTCGGTAACTGTGTTAAGTGCAGTGTCAAAACCGATTGTATAATCCGTTCCGAACATATCATTATCAATCGTACCGGGCATTCCGACAAACGGAATATCGTATTCTTGGGAAAATATACCGGCTCCTTTAAAACTTCCGTCTCCTCCGATTACAACTACGGCATCAATTTTATGTTTTTTCAAGTTTTCGTATGCTTTTTTTCTCCCTTTCGGTGTTCTGAACTCTTCGCTTCTTGCAGTACGTAACATTGTTCCGCCGCGTTGAATAATATTTCTGACAGATTTGGATTTCATTTTCACAAAATCACCTTCAATCATTCCTTGATACCCTCTGTTAATACCCATTACTTCCAAATTATGCGCCAGGGCAGTTCTGACAACGGCTCTTATTGCCGAATTCATTCCGGGAGCATCTCCGCCGGAGGTAAAAACTGCTATTTTTTTAATTTTTGTCATAATTTAATCACTTGTCATAATAAATAAAGGATTCATCTCAAAACTCTTATAGTAAGGTCTCAATCGTTCCGTATTATAAAATTTTTCAATATTAATTACTTTTGATTTGCTGGTTACAACATCAATCGGGACATTATCGTACCGTCCGTTTTTTAATACAACCAATCTTCCGTGTACACCTTTAAGAATTAGATCTAAAGCCAAATTTCCGTATGCCATGGGTACAATAGAATCAACTGCATCCGGGTCTCCTCCTCTGACAAGGTATCCTAATTTTTGATTAATAACATTTATGCGTTTCCCCTTATTAAATTTAGGAGACAGTTCTTTTAATTTTGTAGAAACCATTTCACCTATTCCGCCTAATTTTGCATGACCGAATTGATCCTTTTCGGCATCTTTAAATACCATTTCTCCGCCTTTAAACATAGCCCCTTCCGAAACCAAAACAACTGAATAATTACTCGGGTTTTTGTATCTGTCTTCGATTAAAAGCTTTGTAAGGTTTTGTATATCAAACTTATACTCCGGAATAACACATCTGTTAGCAGATCCGGCCATGGTCGGTATCATTGCCGTAAAACCGGCATATCTTCCGAAAACTTCAAGAACCAATAATCGTTCATGCGATCCGGCTGAAGTTCTCAGGGTATTTGTCATATTTATCGTTCGCGTTACACAGGTACTGAAACCGATACAATAATCTGTCCCCGGAACATCGTTATCCATTGTTTTCGGTATAGCGACAACCTTAAAACCCTCTTTATATAACCGAACCGCATAACTTAGGGTATCATCACCGCCTATCGGAATTAAATAATCAACACCTAACCATGATAAGTTATCTAAAACAACTTCCGTTAAATCATTAATTTCATCGGTATATTTTGATTTCAAATGATCAGGAACACTAACTTTAGGCAACCGACTCGGTTTTGTTCTTGAACTGTGTAAAAAAGTTCCGCCCGTTCGTCCGGCCCGATTTACGATATTTTCAGTAAGTTCAATAAAATTATTACTGTTATCAACTTTTTTATCTTGAACCATTTCTACAATTCCTGCCCATCCTCTTCTTAAACCGATTACTTTATACCCTTCTCTGATAGCACGAATTGTGATTGCTCTTATTGCAGGATTCAGTCCGGGAACATCTCCGCCACCGGTAAGAATTGCTATAATCCCTTTTGTTTTTTTTGTCATTTTATTAGAATTTTATTATTTATTCGCTTTAATGAAATATTTTTAATCTGTGCATGTTTATTTTTAGTACCTTGACTGTGATCAAACAACCAACCGGAAATATATTTTAATTGTTTTTTCGGATTTGTTGTTACACTCACATCATAACTTGCAAATTTACCGTCTTTTACCATTGTTCCGTTAGAATTTACATCTTTTGTACCGTCAAAATAATTTGCAATAATAGTCATTCTTTGATTTACGGAACGGTCATCTTGGAATATTCTTACTCGAGCTTTTAAAATATATGTCCCTTGTTTTTGAATGACTAATTTAAAAGGAATCGGATTTTTCTTTCCGTCTTCAGGTAAATTCCATTCTTTTTTTAAATTCCATAACTCCGTCGTATCTTTTAATTTTTCTTGTCTTATTTCTTCTTCTCTGTCTTTATCAGCAGCAATTTGCAACTGTTTTTCTTTTTTGTTAAAATACGATTGAACCGAATCGTAAATTATTAAATAATCTTCATTATGAACGGCATAATAATCAACTGTTTTTCTGAATTGTTCTCTTGATATATGATGTTTCTTCAGAACAAAGTTATACAAACTAACGGAATCCGTTGCTTTACTTTTTGCTTGTAAATTTCTAAATTGAATAATCCCGTCTGCTTTATGAATATCAATTAAAATCGAAACAAATTCTTTTTGCTTCAAGATGTCTCTTTTTCTGATTTTATTTTCGTTATTACATCCGAAAATCAATAATATACCAATGATAATTCCGTATTTAAACATTCAATTAAATTTTAAATCACAACTAAAATTACTCCTGAATAACCGCCGTTATTGGCAATATACAAAATTTAAACAAACCTTCGAAAATAAAATATTTATTTAAAATATACAAAGGTAAGATAATTTATAATCATTCTAAAGGGAAAAACTAAAGATATCTTTCTCTTTTTTTATAATTTTGGGATTTAACAAAAAATATATTTATATCTTTTTATAAAAATAAAGCATATGAAAAGTAGAAAAAATCCTGAAAAAAACAGTGATAAAAAATCAACATCACGTCGTGATTTTCTGAAAAAAGGATTACTTGCCGGTGCCGGAACCGTAATAGGCGGAAGTATTGTCGGTTCTTTCAACGCATTTGCCGAAAGCGGTGATACATTAAAAGTATTAGGCCCTGACGGAAAAGTGATGGCTGTTGACAAATCGCATTTAAAAGAAATCGGTGCACGCACCGAAGAACAAATGCAGCAAGCCGGCAGAGAAGGTATTCCGGGTAAAAAATGGGTAATGGTTATTGACCTCAGCAAATGTCAAAATGCAAGAATGTGTATGGCTGCATGCCAACATGCGCATGTCTTAAAACCTGAGCAGCATCATATAAATGTGTTGCAAATGGATCACGGCGGTGATACGGCACCTTATTTTATGCCGAAACCTTGCCAACATTGTGACGACCCGCCTTGTACAAAAGTTTGCCCGGTTGATGCTACTTTTATCAGACAAGACGGTATTGTACTTATTGATAACGAACGTTGTATCGGATGCCGTTTTTGTATTGCCGCATGCCCGTACTCTGCTCGTGTTTTCAATTGGTCGGATCCGAAAGACAAAGAAAAATATGAAGGTGTAGAATACAATATTGAATTAAATGTTCCTCAAAAGAAGGGAACCATTTCAAAATGTCTGTTCAGTGCCGATCGATTAAGAGAAGGTAAATTACCCTACTGTGTATCTGCCTGTCCTAACGGTGTATATTGGTTCGGCGACCAAAACGAAGATGCCGTTACCAACGGAACAAGTAAAGAAACCGTAAAATTCAGTGAATTAATAAAAGAAAATGCCGGATATACTTTAATGCCGGAACTCGGAACACACCCGAGTGTTTATTATTTACCTGAAAAAAACAGAACGGTTCCGTTTAAGTTTGAAGGTAAAACAACTTTAGACAAGGAAGAACATAATTCTTAATTAATAATTGTATTTAAAACTCTTAATCATGGATAAAGAAAATACAAACGAAAATAAAAAATCATTAAATCAAATTGTTACCGATTTAACAAAACCCTTAAAAAAACATTACGGTTTCAGAACATGGATCCTTTTCTTAATCGGCATTATCATGCTCGGATTATTTGCTTATGTTATTCAATTACAGAAAGGTTTGGGTGTTACTGCCATGCGTGATTATGTATCTTGGGGTTTATATATTGCCAGTTTCATCTTTTTTGTTGCAACGGCTCTTATCGGAATGTTAATCAGCTCTGTTCTAGGACTCATCGGTTACAAATGGATAACACCGATTGCTCGAATTGCTGAAATGATTGCCGTCGGTTTTGCATTATGGGCAGGATTAGTTATCATTTTTGACATGGGGCGTCCCGACAGATTTTGGCATCTTTTTGCCTACGGAAGAGTGCAATCGCCTATTGTTTGGGATGTTACTGTTGTAATGACTTATGTCGCTATCAGCATTTTGCTTTATTTATTACCGTTAATTCCCGATATGCCTTTCCTGAAAAAAGTAATGACGGATCAGCCGAAATGGAAACAAAAAATGTATCATATTTTATCATTCGGTTGGGTCGGTTCAGAAGGACAATATAAATTAATTAAAAAACTTATCAGAGTTTTAGCTGTTTTAATTATTCCCGTCGCCCTTGCCATTCATACCGTAACATCGTGGTTGTTTGCCATGACACCGCGTGTGGGATGGGCTTCAACGATTTTCGGACCGTATTATGTTACGGGAGCATTTGTAACCGGCGGTGCAGCAGTGGTAATTGCCATGTTTATTTTCAGTCGAGATTTCAGATTAAGAAATTATATTACCGATTTTCATTTTGACAAAATGGGGAAATTGATGGTTTTACTGATGCTGGTATATTTATACTTTAACCTGAATGAATTTATTATTCCGGGATACCAACAACAAAGAGGTGAAGATCATCATATTTACGCCCTTTTTCAAGGCCAATTTGCACTGATGTTTTGGTTGGTACAAATCGGCGGAATGATTATTCCTATTATTTTACTGTTATTTAAAAAAATGCGAAAACCTTTACCGTCATTAATTATAGGAATAGCGGTTCTAATCGGTGCATTTTTCAAACGCTATATTATTACCATTCCGACATTAATGCACCCGCATTTACCGATACAAAATGTTCCTGCCGATTTTCATACATATTGGCCCACGGCTTTTGAATGGTCGATTACCGGAATGGCAATTGCCGGTGCGGTATTGGTAATTACGATATTGGCAAAACTGTTTCCGATTATGCCTATTTGGGAAATTGCTCATGAAGAAGGTATTACGAATGAAGAAATGAACGAATTTACCGGAAATAATTAATTATAAACCTTAAAAATTAATACAATGAATTCAAAAAAAATAACATATAAAGGTTTAGGAATTGTAATGGTTTTATTTTTTATATTTTCAATTTCCGCAAACGCACAATGGAATGTTCCTGACCATGTAAAAAATAAAAAAGCACCGCAAGATGCCACTTATGAATTAATAAAAACCGGAAAATCCGTATATAATAAAAAATGTTCTTCCTGCCACGGACAACCGGGAAAAGGTGATTTTCTGAAATTAAATCCTGCTCCGGCAGACTTTGGGACTTCTGATTTCCAAGACGAAAACACCGAAGGTACCGTATTTTTTAAATTGGATGAAGGAATGGGCGGTATGCCTTCGTTTAAACACCAACTTTCGGAAACGGATAAATGGTGTGTAACATTTTACATTAAAAGTTTTGACGATAATTTTGTTGTGAAAGGTGAAAAGTCATCTTCTATAAAAACAAATTTAACGGTTTCTTCGGATAATGAAACAAAAAAATTAAAGGTAAAAGCCGAATTTGAAGATAAAAACGAAAATCTGAAGGCGTTAAAAGGAGCCGATGTAGCATTCTTTGTTAAACGCTATTTCGGAAATCTGCCGATAGGAAATGCAGAAACTGATGAAAACGGCAATGCCGAAATTGTTTTTCCGGATGATATTGCCGGAGACAGTACCGGAAATGCCGAAGTGATAATTAAATTTAAAGATACAGATGCATACGGAAATACAACTGTAACAAAAACCGTTTCATGGGCAAATCCCGTTCATTACGAAAACCCCTTAAACGAAAGACACATGTGGGGCGATCGTGCAAGTGCTCCTCTTTGGTTGCTTATTACTTATTTTTCTGTGGTTTTGGGAGTTTGGGCAGTTATTTTGTGGGTTGTTTTTCAACTAACAAGAATTAATAAATTGGCAAAAAAATAACAGAATAAAATTTAAATTAACAAAATCCGGGTATTAATAAACTCGGATTTTTAATTTTATTTTAAATATCTGTTTTTTATTTTAAAAAAAAGTGTAATTTTGCATGCTCGTTTTATCAAGATTATGAGTAAGTATAAGATAAAATTCAGAGGATTAAAGGAAGGACGGTACAATTACAAGTTTGAAATCGGAGATATGTTTTTTGAAAACTATCCGGAATCCGAAATAAAAAAAGCTGAAATTTCTGCAATTGTTGAAATGTTAATCAATAAAGATTTGTTAACATTTCAAATTTCCCTAAAAGGAACTGCAGAATTACAATGTGACAGATGTTTGGATTTTTTTGATTATCCGATTGATTATCAAACTGAATTATTTGCCGATTTCGGAGATGAAAATTCTGATTTGTCGGATGCTGATAATAAAATAACGATAAGTAATAAAGCGAGTGAAATTATTCTTGATAAACATTTTTATGATTATTTGCATTTAAGTTTGCCTTATCAAAAGATTCATCCGGATGATGAAAACGGTCAAACAACTTGTAATACAAAAATGATTGAAAAAATTGAAGAATATTCATCATTTGAAGAACTGAAAAATACGGATCCCAGATGGGATAAATTAAAAAGTTTATACAATTAGATTTACAACATAAAAAAGGGAACAATGGCACATCCTAAAAGAAAAATATCCAAACAAAGAAGAGATAAAAGAAGAACACACGTTAAAGCAGCAACCCAACAATTAGCAAAATGTTCTAATTGCGGTGCAACCGTAAGATATCATACGGTTTGTCCGGAATGCGGTCATTATCGCGGGAAATTAGCTGTCGAAACAGGTGATGCTTTATAAAAAGCACTTTTTAATCTGAAAACGTTTTAAATAAAACATCAAAACCGGTATTTATTATCAATACCGGTTTTTGTGTATGAAGTAAATTATAATCATTTTATCACTTCTTTAAAAACGTATTTATTTTAATTTTATTTTGCAAACTATAAAAGTAACTTTATTTTCGCAGTTTATTTGTATTTAATAAATCGAAATGGAAAAAATTAATGCAGCAATAACAGGTATTGCAGGATATGTTCCGGATTATGTTCTGACAAACGATGAACTCTCTCGAATGGTTGATACTTCCGACGAATGGATAATGACCAGAATCGGAATTAAAGAACGAAGGATTTTAAAAGGAGACGCTAAAGGAACTTCGGATATGGGTGCCGAAGCCGTTAAAAGTTTATTAGAAAAAACCGAAACATCTCCGGATGAAATCGATTTATTAATCTGTACAACCGTTACACCCGATATGCAATTCCCGGCAACGGCTAATATTATAAGCGATAAAGTCGGTATTAAAAATGCGTTCAGTTTTGATTTAAATGCAGGTTGTTCGGGATTTTTATTCGGAATGTCAACAGCATCTAAATTTGTGCAATCCGGCAAATATAAAAAAGTCGTATTAGTCGGAGCAGATAAAATGTCTTCAATTGTTGATTATGAAGATCGATCTGTAAGCCCTATTTTCGGAGACGGTTCCGGAGCCGTTTTATTTGAACCCACAACGGAAGATGTCGGAATAATTGATGAAATTCTTCACGTTGACGGTGCCGGAAGAAAACATTTACATCAAAAAGCCGGAGGTTCTTTAAAGCCCCCGACACATGAAACCATTGATGCACGAGAACATTATATTTATCAAGAAGGTCAACCGGTTTTTAAAGCTGCAGTAAAAGGAATGGCAGATGTTTCCGTTGAAATGATGGAAAAGCATAATTTAACTTCCGACAGCTTAACATGGTTGGTACCGCATCAGGCAAATTTACGTATTATTACGGCCACTGCCCACCGCATGAATTTACCGCCCGAAAAAGTAATGATTAATATTGAAAAATACGGAAACACCACGGACGGAACTTTACCGTTATTACTTTGGGAATGGGAAAAGAAACTTAAAAAAGGCAATCATTTAATTTTTTCAACTTTCGGTGCCGGATTTACTTGGGGAGCTATTTATTTAAAGTGGGCCTATAATTCCTAAAATTTATTACTTAAACTACTTAATTACAAGAAGTTATCAGGTGAAAACAAAAACTTTTTTAACATTTTTTAACCTTAAAATATATTTATAAAAGAGATATTTAAATATATTTACAAAAATTTAACTAAAATATATTCTCATGGATTATAAAGAATTAAAAGATTTTATCAAATCAGTTGCCAAATCAGGTGTAAGTGAAGTAGAGATTAAAACCGATGAAATGAAATTATCCGTAAGAGTGTCACCAAAAGGCAACTCAGGTACTCATACCGAAACAATTATACAACAAGTTCCGGTTCAATCGCCTTTCGCAACCGGTACCATGATGCAACAACCTATCCAGAATTTACAAACTCAAGTTCAAACTCCGGCTGAAAAACCGGAAGATACTCAATCTGAAGATGATAAATACATCACCGTTAAATCACCGATGGTCGGAACTTTCTACAGAAAACCGGCTCCCGATAAAGCACCTTTTGTCAATGTGGGTGATACTATCAGTGAAAATTCTGTTGTTTGTATTATTGAAGCGATGAAATTATTTAATGAAATTGAAGCCGAAGTTTCCGGAAAAATTGTTAAGATTTTAGTTGATGATGCCAGCCCGGTTGAATTTGAACAAGCTCTATTTTTAGTTGACCCCAGCTAAATTTCGTCTCATAAAATCAATTTTTATTAAATTTAATACGCATTTATGTTTAAAAAGATACTTATTGCAAACAGAGGAGAAATTGCATTACGCATCATTCGTACATGTAAAGAAATGGGAATTAAAACAGTTGCCGTATATTCAACCGCAGATAAAGAAAGTTTACACGTTCGTTTTGCCGATGAAGCTGTTTGTATAGGCCCGCCTCCGAGTAACGAATCATATCTGGAGATTACAAAAATTATTGCAGCTGCCCAAATCACTAATGCAGATGCCATTCATCCGGGTTACGGATTTCTTGCCGAAAATGCAAAATTCTCGGAAATTTGCAAAAAACATGATATTAAATTCATCGGTCCTTCGGCTGAAATGATAAATATGATGGGTGATAAAGCCACCGCAAAAAAAACAATGCGTGAAGCCGGTGTTCCCGTTGTTCCCGGTTCAAAAGAATTGGTTGACTCGATAAAAGACGGGAAAAAACTTGCAAAAGAAATGACTTATCCCGTTATGTTAAAAGCAACGGCAGGCGGCGGAGGTAAAGGGATAAGAATTGTTTGGAAAGAAGAAGAATTTCAGGAAAAATGGGATTCTGCCAAACAAGAATCTGCTGCAGCATTCGGTAATGACGGATTATATATGGAAAAATTTATCAATAATCCGAGACATATTGAAATTCAAATTGTTGGTGATCAAACCGGAAATGCGGCACATTTATCCGAACGTGATTGTTCCGTTCAACGACGACATCAAAAATTAGCCGAAGAAACACCGTCTCCGTTTATGACTGACGAACTTCGCAAAAAAATGGGAGACGCTGCCGTTCTTGCTGCAAAATCAATTAAATATGAAGGCGTAGGAACCGTTGAATTTTTAGTTGATGATAAACGCAACTTCTATTTTATGGAAATGAACACCAGAATTCAGGTAGAACATCCCATTACCGAAGAAGTGATTAATTTTGACCTTATCAAAGAACAAATAAAAGTTGCAGCAGGTATAAAAATAAGCGGAGATAATTATTTTCCTAAATTACATTCTATTGAATGCCGTATTAATGCGGAAGATCCTTTTAATGATTTTCGTCCTTCTCCGGGGAAAATTACGGTATTGCATACACCCGGCGGTCACGGAGTAAGAGTTGATACACATGTATATGCCGGATATACCATTCCTCCGAATTACGATTCGATGATTGCTAAATTAATTATAACGGCCAGAACCCGAGACGAAGCTTTGAAAAAAATGAAACGTGCTTTAGATGAATTTGTTATTGAAGGGATTAAAACTACGATCCCGTTTCATATTCAATTAGTTTCTGACGAAAAATTTATTAAAGGTGATTATACGACAAAATTTATGGAAACTTTTGAAATGAAATAAACCGGCCAGATATTCGTTATTATTTATGAAAAAACATAGTATGAGTTGAAACCCATTTTTTAACAGATTTTAAATTATTAATCCATGAAGAAAACTATTAATAATACAATTATGGCAGATCCCGGAGCAACAAATCAACTCAGAAACGGTACCGTCATTGAAGGAAACGTAAACTCCGAAGGTGACGTTAGAATTGAAGGTACCGTAAACGGAAACATCAAAGTTAAAGGAAAAGTAATCATCGGGAATACCGGTAAGGTAACCGGAGATATCAGCTGTTCATTTTTGGACATCTCAGGAACCGTCGTCGGGAAATTGGTTATTTCAAACAGCTTGACATTAAAATCTTCGGCAAATTATACCGGTGAAATTTCTGCAAAAAAATTAATTATTGAACCCGGAGCTATTTTTAACGGTTCCTGTAAAATGACTGAAATAAAACATGCAGAAACCTTTAAAATCGAAAAAAAGTAAAAACGATTTTAAAAACTCTCTGAAAAATTATGCTAAATATTCAGGCATAGCTTTTCAAATGGCAGCCGTCATATTTCTCGGAACATGGGGAGGGTATAAACTTGATGCATTTTTCAAGTTTGAAAATCATATCCTTACCCTTATTCTGTCTTTGCTGTCTGTTATTTTAGCAATTTATGTTGCCGTAAAAGATTTTATTAAAAAATAAATATCTGAAAATGAGTAGATTAACAAGAATTTTCATCGTTAAAATCAGCATATTATCTGTTATTATTGCTTTTATCAGCGGATTAATTTTCAGTTTTTTATTAAAATCCTATTATTTTGATACATTCCCGTTTTTATTGATATTATTTCCGCTGGTTTCTAGCATTGTACACATTCAATTGTTAAAAGCTTCCAAAAAATCTTTGGCAAAATTTAATGTTGTATTTATGCTCAGTTTTATGTTTAAAATTATTATTTATGCTGCATTTACCGGTATTATAATTTCTGCAGATGCAGCTAATAAAAACAGCTTTGTAATTACAATACTTCTGATGTATTTAATTTATACGGTTTTTGATACAAAAGTTATTCTTGATGATATTAAAAAATTGAATCCCGAGTCATAAATTTTTCCAAACTTATTTTTTTCTCGCTGATTTACGATAATATTCTTCAAACCATAGGAAATACTCCTCTTGTCAGAATTAACAAATTAAACAAAAATAAAAATGTTGAAATTGCTGCAAAAATTGAGGGGCAAAATCCCGGCGGCAGCATCAAAGACAGAGTTGCCTTAAAGATGATAGAACAAGCTGAAGCAGAAGGAATAACCAATGCAGTTTAACAAATAAAATAATGAATATATATATACTGATGTTCTCCTTTGTGACCTATAAAAGTATTTTTTAAAAAAACATGAAACCTTCAAAATTAATCGTACTCGTTCTTTTAACTGTTACAATATTTATTTCTAATTGTAATAAAGAAATAATTAATTCCGATAAAATTGAACTTCCGGCAACTGTCGGAGACCATCAAATAATTGAGCATTTCGCCTACACTTTGTCTTATAATGAAGAACATGAACAAGCCGATTGGGTTGCTTATGAATTAACAAAAGAAGAGGCAACTACCACAACTTATGAACGTACAGATGATTTCAGAGCTGATCCCGATGTATCAACAGGAAGTGCAGATTTAAGTGACTATCAACCTACGCAAAGTACATACGCAAGAGGTCACATGGCACCTGCTGCCGATTTCCGTTGGTCGGAAAAAGCTATGTCCGAAAGTTTTTATATGAGTAACATGTCGCCACAGGTACATGCTTTTAACGAAGGTAAATGGCTCTACTTAGAAATGGAAGAAAGACATTGGGCTGAGATTTATAACGGAGTCTACGTCGTTACCGGTCCTGTTTTAAGAAGCGGTTTGCCCACAATCGGTTCGCATAAAGTCAGTGTCCCTGAAATGTATTATAAAGTAATTTTAGATTTAGATGAAGAAAAAGGCATTGGGTTTCTTATGCCAAATCAATATATTGAAGATACTTTTAAAAATTACGCCGTAAGTATTGATAAAGTTGAAGCAGCAACCGGATTAGATTTTTTTCCTGCTTTGGATGATAAAACTGAAGAAAATATCGAATCGATACTTAATATGTCCCTCTGGGATTTTGAATATTATAAATAAGCTCATATTTGCTTTGACAAAATTCCTGAAATAACTTGCAATAACTATTTTTCAATATTAAAAATTAAATTGTTAAAAACTTAATAAATAATTAATTC
>JANTGL010000019.1 GCA_024762915.1 Bacteroidales bacterium
TTTTCATAAACAAACAATTTTTAGTTAACAATTAAAATTCATTTTATCAGACAAACTTAATAATAAAATAATTCTAAACAAAACATAAAACACTAATCTTTTCAATACTTAAAGGGCAAAAATAACTAACCACTTAACATACTGCACTTTACAAAATTTCAAATAATTAACATTTTTTAACAAGATTTTAGAACACCTTATATAATAGGAAATCAAATATATTTTTCTAAAACGAATAGTTATTATTTTAAAATAATTAATTTTGTAAAAGATAAACTTAAAATCATTCTGATGCAAAAAGAGATAATTATAAAAGCACAAAAATGGCTGACTGAAAGCTATGATACGGAGACTCAAAAAAAAGTCAAAGCACTTATTAATAAAGATGATGAAGAACTCATTGACAGTTTTTATAAACATTTAGAATTCGGAACCGGCGGATTAAGAGGTATTATGGGAGTCGGAACAAACAGAGTAAATAAATATACCGTCGGTGCAGCCACACAAGGGTTATGTAACTATATTATTAAAACGATTACAACAAATAAACAAATTAATGTAGCTATTGCTTATGATTGCCGAAATAACAGTAAGTATTTTGCCCAAATTACGGCAGATATTTTTTCGGCAAACGGATTCCATGTTTATCTTTTTGACAGTTTAAAACCGACACCGGAATTATCATTTGCCGTCAGAGAATATAATTGTCAAAGCGGAGTTGTGATAACAGCTTCACATAATCCGAAAGAATATAACGGTTATAAAGTTTATTGGAATGACGGAGCACAAGTTACTCCGCCGCATGATAAAAATATTATTAAAGAAGTTAATAAAGTAACGGACATAAATCAAATTAAATTTAAAGGAAATAAAGATGACATTACTCTTTTAGGTGAAGAATTTGATAAAAAATACATTAATAAAATTACCGAGTTATCTTTGTCACCCGAAATTATAAAAAAGCATTCCGATTTTAAAATTGTTTATACCCCGATTCACGGAACAGGCGTAAAATTAGTTCCTGAAATTTTAAAAACATTTGGTTTTACTAACATATATAATGTGCCGGAACAAGATATTCCCGACGGTAATTTTCCTACGGTAATTTCTCCTAATCCGGAAAATGCCGAAGCATTGCAACTTGCACTTAAAAAAGCAAAAGAAGTCGGAGCAGAATTGGTATTAGCAACCGATCCGGATGCGGATCGTGTAGGTATTGCCGTGAGAGATTTAAATCATAACTTGATTTTATTAAACGGAAACCAGACTGCAAGTCTTTTAATCTACTATCTCATCAAGATTCGAAAAGAAAAAAATCTTTTAAAAGGAAATGAATATATTGTTAAAACAATTGTAACAAGTGAAATCCTTTTTGATATTGCATCCTCTTTTAACGTCAATTATTACGATACTTTAACCGGTTTTAAATACATTGCCGAAATCATAAGAGAAAAGGAAGGCAAAGAATTATTTATAGGCGGCGGTGAAGAAAGTTACGGTTACCTTGCCGGAGAATTTGTAAGAGATAAAGATGCCGTAATGGCCTCAGCATTAATTGCAGAAACCGCTGTTTGGGCTAAGGAACAAGGAAAATCAATGTTTGAATTGTTAACAGAATTATATGTTGAATACGGTTTTTATAAAGAAAGTCTTGTAAACATTGTCAGAAAAGGAAAATCCGGTGCCGATGAGATTAAACAAATAATGGAAGATTTCAGAAATAATGCTCCGAAAGAGATTGCAGGTTCTAAAGTAATTGAAATAAAAGATTTTTTACTGCAACAAAGTGAAAATTCAGTAACTGAAACTATTGAACCCATTAATTTGCCGAAATCAAATGTAATTCAGTTTTTTACGGATGACGGTTCTAAAATCACCGTTCGCCCTTCCGGAACAGAACCCAAAATTAAATTTTATATCACTGTAAAAGAAAACCTGTGTTGTAAAGAAAGATTTGAAGAAAAAAACCGGGAACTGGAAACAAAAATTCAGAATATCGTTAAATCGTTAAAATTATAAACAAAGAGACTGCAAATACTGAAACAAGTTCACAGTATGACAAAAAAATTTTTTTAAGCAGCCCCTTCTTTTAATTATTCAAAGATGATTCATCAAAATTTAAAGGAAGCAAATCTTTTGCATCATTTATAACCGTTATTTTAGATTCGCTGACTAAATAAATTTTAATGGGTTTCTGAAATCTGGTTTCCGTTTCAACTAACACTTGTCTGCACGACCCGCACGGCGGAATAGGCGTTTTAACATAATTATTATTTGTAAAAGCCGTGACTGCAATTGCTTTTACGGGAACATCCGGAAATTTTGAATTGGCATAAAATACGGCTACCCTTTCGGCACATAAACCTGACGGATAGGCAGCATTTTCCTGATTTGTACCGGTAATAATTTCACCGTTTTCCAATAATACGGCAGCACCAACTTGAAACTTAGAATAAGGTGCATACGCATTTGTAACAGCGCTTTTTGATTTTTGAATTAAAATTTGTTCTTCTTTGCTTAATTCATCAACCGAATCATATTCATAGGTTACGGTTGTGATATTTTTCTTTTTCATATGATTTTATTATAGTGAAAGATGCCCCGCAAAACAAGCGAGGCATATTATCTGAACGTTAAATATCTCTATTTTACCGGTACATTTTTAAGCGTTTCTTTTAAGAAATCCCAAAATTTTGCAACGGTTTCAATATTTACTTTTTCATCCGGTGAATGCGGAAAACGAATGGTCGGTCCGAAAGAAATCATATCCCAATTCGGATATGTTGCACCCAAAACCCCGCATTCCAAACCGGCATGAATAATTTTTACTTCCGGTACTTTTCCGTATTTTTCATTGTATGATTTTTTCATTGCAGCCAAAATCGGAGAATCAAAATTAGGTTTCCATCCCGGATATTCTCCGGAAAGTTTAACTTTTGCACCGGCCAATTTAAATAATGCCGAAATATCTTTTGCAAGAGCATCTTTAGCAGAATCAACTGAACTTCTGATTAGATTTGCTGCCATTATTTTTCCCTTTTCAGATTTTACGATACCCAAATTGGTAGATGTTTCTGGAACATCAGGCATTTCATCAAGAAAACGTTGTGCGCCGTGCGGGGTAGCTCTGATGACTTTAAATAATTTTTCAGCAACTTTATTTTCAATCACAAATTTCGGCATTTCGGTTTCCTCCGTTAAAAGTTGAACACCGGGGTCTGCTACTCTTAATTCGGCTTTTACAATTCCGTTAAATTCTTCAACATATGTATTTAGTTTATTAATATCATTTTCTTTAACGGTAATAACGGCAACGGCTTCACGAGGAATCGCATTTCGCATATCACCGCCTGAAATACTTGCTAATCGGATTTTAGCTTTTCCGGATAAATTATGCAAAAACCGGAATATTATTTTATTGGCATTACCTCTTTGCAAAGGAATATCAACTCCCGAATGACCGCCTTTTAATCCGGTTACGGTAATTATAAATGCCTTGTGATTTTTAGGAACTTTTTCTTCTTTATATTTCATATATGCCGTCACATCAATTCCGCCGGCACAACCTATATACAATTCACCTTCATCTTCCGAATCCAGATTCATTAAAATATCACCGTTAAGTAATCCGGGTTTTAAATTAAAAGCACCCGTCATTCCGGTTTCTTCGTCAATAGTCATTAAAACTTCAATCGGTCCGTGTTCCAGTGTTTTTGATTCCAATACGGCCATTGCTGCGGCAACGCCCATGCCGTTATCGGCTCCGAGGGTTGTTCCTTTTGCGGTTACCCAATCGCCGTCAACATAAGCAGTTATGGGATCTTTTTCGAAATCATGATTCGTATCATTATTTTTTTGCGGAACCATATCCAAATGCCCCTGCAGGATAATCCCTTTACGATTTTCATACCCTTTTGTGGCCGGTTTTTTTACGATAACATTTCCTGATTCATCAGTAAGATGTTCCAAACCGCGTTCTTCTGCCCAATCTTCCATAAATTTTATAATTCGAGCTTCTTTTTTCGAAGGTCTCGGAATTTTTGTTAATTCAACAAAATTTTTCCATACTTCTTTTGGTTCTAAATTTAATAATTCCTTATTCATTTTTTTATATTTTATTTATTAACGATATTTAATTTCTTCATAAAATCATCTTTATATGATTTAGATAAAGGAATGGATTTACTTTTTTCAAGAGATTGCATAAAAATCATGTTGTTATCGATTCGTTCAATCTTATCTCTGTTCACAATAAAAGACCGATGTACCCGAATAAATTTTCCAGAAGGTAATTTATCCAAAAGAGCTTTCATCGTAAAATGGATGGTGTATTTTTTAGTCGATGTTTGAATGAGTACGTAATTCTCCATGGCTTCAATAAAAAGAACATCATCATAAAACAATCTTACAAACGATGAAGAACTGCTTTTAATAAAAATCCCTTCAGGACTTAATTTTGCGGCTTCTTCTTCATATTTATTTTTTGCTCTTGTTCCTGCTTTCAAAAATCTGGAATAACTTACGGGTTTTAATAAATAATCCGTAACATCATATTCAATCGCTTGTAAAGCATATTTTTCTTTTGCCGAAACTACAATAATTTGCGGTAAATTATCCAGAATTTCCAAAAACTCAACTCCGCTCATTCCCGGCATTTCAATATCTAAAAATATCAAATCCGTTTTATTTTTACTGTTGAAGAAATTCGCCGCATCAACTGCATTATCGAAAGTTTCGGTTAATTCCAGAAAATCTGTTTTTTTTATGTATTTCTCAATTACCAATCGAGAAACTTTATCATCATCAATAAGAATACATTGCATAATTTCAGGTTTTTATCAGTTTTGAATAATTTCAAAAATATGTTGTAAAATTCCGGTATTATCGACTAACAAATTAAAATATTCATGTCGGTTTGCTGATAATACAACAGATTTTTTACCGGTAATTAAATATTTGGTATTACTTTCAATATTCATTCCCGGAGTAATAATCAATTTCTTGGAAAATCTCTTTTCTTTTCCGGTATCTTCATATATTTCCCCTCTTATTAAGATTAAAATTCGTTCGTTCGATCCCGAATCAAAATAAATTTTCTCATTCTTTTCAAGATTATGAACGGTAATTATTCTTGCCAAATCTACTAATAAATAATCCGGGATACTAAAAAATAATTGATATCGTCTTAACAATTTAACTTTATCTTCAAGTAAAGTACCGCCTTCCGAAAGGGTTTGAACCAAAACTTGCTTTTCGGGAGACATTCTGTTTAAATAATCAAAACACTTTTGAGGATTTTCATTATATACAATTTTTGCTGCCGTCGAATAAATTAATTCATCCGGATGAAAAAGACATAAAAATACTTCATCCGGCAATTCACTTCGTCGAATTTGCTTTAACACTTTATTCGTATTTTCGGTTGTCCACGGTTTTATGTCATTATATGTATGCTCTTCCTTTGAAATATCATTTTTAGATTTACTTCTGTGAACACGCTCCGCCATTTCAATCGTTTTTGTAAGTGCCCATGTACTTAATTTATCATAATCTAAAGTAACCAACCATTTTAATCTTTGATTCAAATCCATCTTCTTTTGAGGGAAATATTTTGACAGTTTTTTTATTCTTTGCGGTGTTGAAATATCATCAAAAATCGGAATTATATAGGGTTTTAAATCAGGTTCAATAAAGTTATCTATCAATTCCAAGGCATAAATCGTATTTTTACCGATTATATTTTTCTTTATTAAATTAACAATTCTGGGTTCATGTAGAAAACTTAAAAGATTAAACAGCAATTCATAATTTGTTTCTTTTTCTTGATCTAAAGCCAAAAATAATTTTAACGTATTCTTTTCTTGTTTAATATCACTTATTGAAACAAAAATTCTTAATAAATTATCAATGACATTTAAGATTTTATCTTTAATAATTTTCTCTTCCGAGTCGTTAACTTGATATTTACAATAATATAAAGCCCAAATAACGGAAATCTGAATTTTTCTTGAAGGGTCGTCAATTTTTCTGACAATTAACGATTTTGCCGTTCCGGAACCCATTTTCGCATAAATCTCAATGATTTTTAATTTAATCGCTTCCTTATCCGTTTTATCATACATTTTATCTAAAAAAGGCAAGGTTTTTTCACCGATATCCAGCAAGGCTGCCGTGCTGATATGATAATATGCGGTAGATTCAAGGAATTCGGTCATTTTGACAATTAATTTTTCCGATTTTATTCCTGAAGCTAATCGAATTGCAGAATTAACAACCAGCTTATCTTTAGAATTAAATAATTTTAATAAATGATTCTCGATATTCTCGGAATCCGGATTTTTAGCTAAATATTTTATGAGTTTTATTTCATCTTCCGGTTTGTTTGATTTCGATAATTTTACAATATCTTTTTTATTAAAATCTTTTATATCATCAAAAGACAATAACGATAAAGCTCTGTCGGCACATTCTCTGACTTCTTTGTCCTTCGTATTTTGAAATTGAGATTTAATTTGTTTTAATATTCTGTCGCGCCAAGTGACATCAATACTTTTTAAAATCGCTTTATTAATCAATTCATCGTTTTTCTTTAATAATGACGAGGCATAAGGTTCAAAAATTCCGGGATTTGTTTCGGCTAAGATTGTAACACTTAAGCGAACCACATCATCATTAAACTTTTTAAATTTTTTGGAAAGAACTTCCGTTCCGTATCGATATTTTGATGTCTCTTTTTGTTTTTGTGAAGTTAATTCTTTAAGAATTTCTCGGAGTTTATTTTTATATGCCATATATAATTTCCTTGCAAGAAAAACCCAAATAATTAATATCGGCAAGAAAAATAACGGATAATATTCCAAACTGAAACCGTCACCTAAATTCAAAATTAAATTCAAACCCAAAAGCAAAGCACCGGCAATTGCAATAGCAAATTGCATGACAACACCAACCTTTGATTGTACGGCAAATTGAAGTGAAGACGGCAAAGGTTGATATAAAATATTAAACGACGGATCGTCTAAACCGCGACGCATAATACGCTCCATTGATTTGTTCAATGTCATCAATATCAAAAACATGATACTTATTGCTCCGATCGTAAAACCCGAAATTAAAGAAATAAAAACAATTAATGTAAGTGTCAGAGGTAAAACAATAAGGCCTAACTTGACACCGTATTTTACCAATATTCGACTTGAAAAATATGAAATTAAAAGTTCGCCTATTTTTAATCCGGCAAATACCAATGCAATAAACGAAGCAACGGATCCTTCTGCGGCAAATAAACTTGATTCCTGAACTTTAATGGCTGAAAGAAACCCGAAGTCTGTTATATAAATAACTGTCATTGAGATTGTTGCAGATAAAAAAATCAATCTGAAATATTTATCTTTTATTAAACTCCTAAAGCTTGTATCAATTTTCTCTTTTGCAACTTTTCCCTTTTCTTTTTGCTCCGGAAATTTTTTATAAATTTTTAATAAGATATAAATTGCAACAATTAAACTGCCGGTTGAAATAAATAATAAATTATAAGACGTTCCGATAAATTTTGACAATACCGGAATAATTAAATAGCCCAAAATTGATGCTATTACTCCGCCCATATTAATCATGCCGAATAAGCGTTTTACTTGCACCAAATTCAACAATCGTAATGCTAATCCGCCGGATTCAATTCCGACCAAAGAAATAAAAGGCCAAGCCCAAATAAAAACAAAGAAACTGAGGTATTTCGGATTAATAAAATTCAAAGAAAGTCTTGCAAATAAACTGATTACCAACATGAAGGCTAAAGCCGAAACAAACAGGTTTTTGCTTTTTACTTTTTGTTGAAACCATGAATATAATGTGGAAATAATATACCCGAAAAGACCTGCCGTTAAATAGGCATAAGGTAAATGTTCACTTCCGTAGTCTCTGATAAAAACAGAATTTGCCTGAACAAAATAAAAAGCGATAAACAAACCGACAAAAAAGGAATGAAAAAATAATAACAAAAATTTATTTACTTCTTCCGGTTTCAATCCGAAAGTATTAATTAATATTTTTTTAAAACTCGGCATTTATTTTTACTATTTAAATTAAGCAATTATTTAACGGAAAGAATTGATTTATTTTCTTTCATATCGTTGATAATTCGTTTAAAACGTTTAATTTCTTTTTCTTTTTCAACAAGTGTTGCAGTTATTTTATTATTTTCAGACAATAATTTTTCATATTCGTATTGCAATTGGCTTGTTTTTGCATTTATTTTTGCAGCAAACAATGATGCTGCAATGGTTTCGGTAACTTTTTCGGTAAATTCAATATTAAAATCATCGATTTCTTTCAGAGATGCTAATTCAATCACTCCGACTAAAAAATTTTCCGTTACCAAGGGAACAATCAAAATTGTTTTCGGATTTGCCGTTCCTAAACCGGAACGTATTTCGGCATAATTATCGGGAACATTTGTAACATAAATCTTTTTCTTTTCATAAGCACATGCACCGGCCAAACCGTCTCCGATAAAAATCTTTTTTTCTTTATATTTTCTTCTTCCGAAAGCAACAGATGCTGTTAATTCTAAATATGTTTCTTCTGATTCATCATTAACCATAAAAATTCCTCCCTGGTTAACACCCAACATATCGACTAAACTGCTGATAATATCATAGGATAACTCTGCGATATCTTTGCTCCCTTTCCTTACTAATTCAGAAAACATCGCATAAGCTTCATTTGCTTTGCTGCGACGTTCATTTTCAAACCTTCTCTTTTCTTCCTCATCCGATGCTTTTTTAATACTTTCACGCATGTCTAATAAAGAATTTCCGAGTTTATCATCAGAACTTAAAGGTTTAAATTCAGCATCAATATTTCCCTGCCCTATTTCTAATGAAAAATCAGCATATTGATTTAGTCCTAAAATTAAATCATTTAAAGAATTAAGCATGTCTCCCAATTCATCATTTCTTTTAATCTTCTCAATTTCAAGAACATGCCCTTTTGACATTTCAAATAATTTCTGCTTCACATTTGAAATTGAATCACTGATTGATTTTCCGAAATAAAACAAACTAAGCGATGCAACCGATATCAAAATTAAACCGAATATAAAAACTACACTTATTAACCGATTTGTTTGGTTATTAAGTTCAGCCGTCTTTTGCTTAACCATTGTATCAATATAATCTACATATACGCCTGTTCCGATTACCCAACCCAAAGGTTCAAATAATTTGATATAACTTAATTTCGGAATTCGTTCATTCGTTCCGGGTTTATAATAATCATATTTCAAAAATCCGGCATCGCCGTTTTTATTGATAACATCAGCAAATGCTTCATAAACGTTTTGTTTGGTATCCTGAATATAAAATACTTGCACCGTTCCGTTCATTTCGGGTTTAACAGGATGCATAATTACCGTATAAGGCGGTTTAACTTCATTCAGCCATATATAGCCGGCATCTCCGAAGGTAATTTGTTCAATATCACGAACAGCATACTTTAATTCAGAAGGAAAATCATTTATTAAGACCAGATGTTTATGATCAGACGATGAAATCTTTGACCATGCTTTATCTAAAATTTTATAAGCACTCTTTACATTATCTTCAAGTTGTTTCTTAATAATTTCAGTTTGCTCTTGTTTGTAGGAATCAATACTTTCTAGAGTCTTATTACGATATTCCCAAACAGAAAATACAGTTACGGCAACAATTGTAATAAATACAATGATGCTTGTAAACAAAGGTATTTTCGTGCGAATATTCATTAAAAAGATATATTTTTTTAAAATCCGAAAGATACAAAAAAATATTTTATATACTATTATAAACGTTTTTCAGACATTTCATTTTTTCTTTGGAAAACAATTATTTTCTTCTAAATTTGTCCCTGAATCAGGTATATTTGATTATTCATATTCAAATATAAAAGGGAATGTCGTGAAAATCGGCAACAGTACCCGCTGCTGTAATCTTCAATGTTTTGAACTTTCTTTTGCCACTGTCCGTGAGTTGTCGGACGGGAAGGCGTTCAAAATACGGAGTAAGTCAGAAGACCTGCCTAATTCATTATATTATCCGAGGCTTTCGGGAAAAAAAGCTTTAGGAATGGACTTTTTCGCTCATTTCCTCTTTTAGATTCCCTTTATTTTCGGATTAATATCGTTGTTTTTTAATTTATTAATTTTTAACTCTTTTTAATTATGAAAAAAAATCTATTCTTAACATCGGTATTAATCGCAGTTTATTCTTTTGCGCTTAATGCACAAACACCTTTTAATTTTGAATCTCTGACCATACCCGCTTCAGGATACTGGAACGGTTCGGACGGAAGCGGAGAATTCGGAGACAATGAAATTACGTTTTACAATGATTACAACAGTGATTGGGGAAGTTGGACAAAGTTTTCATATGCCTATGACACAATCACTTCAGATACTCAATATGCGGCAAATGCAGAATCCGTTAACGGTCATGTTTTCGGAATCGGTTATGTTCCTGCAGATTGGCAAAGCGGTACTTACGATAACATGCCGATTACATCAAAATTTACAAATTCCGTTAAAATTGAATCCGTTGATATCGCCAACAACAAAAAAACCGCAGACGTAATAATTAACGGAGATTCAAACTTCGGAGAACCTGCATTTACGGACGGAGATTGGTTTAAAATTATATTTGAAGGATTTTACAACGGCGAATCAACGGGAATTGTTTCTTTTTTTCTCGCAGATTATACGGCCGGAAACAGTTTTGTCACTGATTCATGGAATACGATAAATTTAAGTTCTTTAGGACAGGTTGACAGTCTTCAGTATAATTTAGCATCCACACATACGGGTGCATACGGAATGAATACACCTGCTTATTTTTGTATCGATAATGTTACGTATTCATACCCTGCCGATATTGATGAAAATTTATCATATTCAGTTAATATCTACCCAAATCCGGTAAAAAATATAATAAACATCGAAAATGTGCTTAATTCCGAGATTACTGCTTTTGACATTTCCGGTAAAATTATTTATTCAAAATCTGATTGTAAAGAAATTGAAAAAATTAATTTTTCAAATGTAAAACCGGGAATTTATTTCGTTAAAGTTAAAAATCAAAACGAAATTTTCGTAAACAAAATCATTAAGCAATAAATTTGGATTCAAAAAAACCGACGCTTACAAACGTCGGTTTTTTTGAATTCTAATCACATTATTTTTTATTTTTCAACTTTTAAAACCGTTTGCACAATCTCTTCAAATTGTTCTTTACTTCTGTAACCTACAATTTGTTTAAAGTTTCCGTCTGCCGGGACAAACAAAATTGTAGGAATGCTTCGTATTTTAAACAAATTTGCCAATTGAGGGTTTTTATCCGTATTAATCTTATAAACTTGCAATTTATTTCCGTATTCCGCTTGAATTGCTTTTAAATGCGGAGCAATCATTTTACAAGGTCTGCACCAATCAGCATAAAAATCAATAATTATCGGTTTATTTCCTTCATATTTCCAACTTGAATTTTGGCTGTAATCCCAAACATTTTTCTTAAAACTTGCATCATTCAAATGAATTTCGTTTTGGGAAAACATTGTTGCAATTCCGAACATCAATACTGATGTTATCATTAATAGTTTTCGTTTCATCTTTTTTACGTTTAATTTATAATTTTTATAACGAATTTTATACCAAAAAATTACTTAAAAAGAAAGCCGTTGAATATCAGCGGCTTCCTTAATTTTAATTATATTAACTTCATTTAAGCAGAAGGTTCTTCAACTTTAAGAACATCAGCAATTGCTTTTTTGAAAGTTTCTTTCGGTAATGCACCGACTGCCATTTGAGGTTGTCCGTCTTGCGGAACAAACAATAATGAAGGAATGCTTTGAATTCCGAACATCCCGGCTAAGTTTTTCTCAACTTCGGTATCAATTTTATATATATCAATTTTACCGTCATATTCGTCTGAAAGTTCTTCCAATATAGGAGCTACCATTTTACACGGTTGACACCAATCTGCATAAAAATCAATCATACAAGGTTTGTCACCTTCAAATGTCCAATCTTTATTTTTTTCAAAATTAAATACTTTACTTTTGAATGTTTCTTCACTTAAAAATTCTACTTTTGCCATTTTAAATTTACTTAATTATTTATATTTTGTTTGCTTGACATATTATCAGTCAAATAATATGCCTTTTTAAAAAGTGGGGCAAAGAACATAAAAAAACATGACATAATTGCTTTTTTTTTGAAAATTTTTATAAAAAAGGATAATTTTGTCAGAAATTCTGAATTTTAAAAGAGTACACAAATAACAATAATTCACTTAACAAAAGAACAAAAAACAATGCCCGAATTTAAAAGATACCTTGTCACCTCTGCCCTGCCCTATGCCAACGGGCCCGTTCATATCGGACATCTAGCCGGCGTTTATATTCCTTCCGATATTTACACCCGATATTTAAGATTAAAAGGTGAAGATGTCATTTCCGTATGCGGAAGCGATGAACACGGAGTTCCCATTACGCTTAAAGCAAAAAAAGAAGGCATTACACCGCAGGAAGTTGTTGACAGATACCACAATATTATAAAAAAATCATTTGAAGATTTCGGAATTGCTTTCGATATATATTCCAGAACAAGTAACAAAACACATTATGAAACAGCTTCCGATTTTTTTAAAAAACTTTACGATGACGGTGAGTTTACAGAAAAAACAAGCGAACAATATTACGATACGCAAGAACAACAATTTCTGGCAGACCGCTACATTAAAGGAACTTGTCCCAAATGCGGTTACGAAGAAGCATACGGCGACCAATGCGAAAAGTGCGGCAGTGCTTTAAGTCCAACGGAATTAATAAACCCGAAGTCAACCATCAGCGGTGCCGAATTGTCATTAAAAGAAACAAAACATTGGTACTTACCCTTGGATAAACATGAACCGTTTCTACGAAAATGGATTTTGGAAGATCACAAAGAATGGAAGCCCAATGTTTACGGTCAATGTAAATCGTGGCTTGACAACGGTTTGCAACCGCGTGCCGTTAGTCGTGATTTGAATTGGGGTGTTCCTTTACCGATTAAAAATGCCGAAAATAAAGTTCTTTACGTATGGTTTGACGCACCAATCGGATATATTTCGGCAACCAAAGAATTCACTCCCGATTGGGAAAACTATTGGAAAGATAAAGAGACTAAATTGGTGCATTTTATAGGCAAAGACAACATTGTTTTTCATTGCATTATTTTTCCTGCCATGTTGAAAGCCGAAGGTTCCTATATTTTACCTGATAACGTGCCTGCAAATGCTTTTTTGAATTTAGAAAACGACAAAATTTCAACGTCAAAAAATTGGGCTGTTTGGTTACATGAATATCTCGAAGATTTTAAAGATAAACAAGATGTTTTGCGTTATGTCCTCACGGCAAATGCTCCCGAAACCAAAGACAACGATTTTACTTGGAAAAACTTTCAGGCAAGAAATAACGGCGAATTGGTTGCCGTTCTCGGGAATTTCATCAACAGAACACTGGTTCTGACAAAAAAATATTATGATAAAGAAATTCCTTTGCCGGATAAAATTAATGAAAATGACACAGTTGTTTTGGAAGAAATTTTGAAAACAAAAAAAGATATCGAAAATAATATCGAAATTTATAAATTTCGAGATGCACTGAAAGCTTTTATGAACTTGGCACGTTTCGGAAATAAATATCTGGCTGAAAATGAACCTTGGAAACTTGCAAAAACAGACCCCGACAGAGTTCGAACGATAATGTATGTTGCCAATCAAATTACGGCTGCATTAGCCGTTCTCAGCGAACCGTTTTTACCGTTTACTTCAGAGAAATTAAGAAAAATGACTAATATTAATGACGCTAAATGGGAAGATGTTGATTTGGGCATCACAAAAGCCGGACATAAAATAAACGAACCGGAATTATTGTTTGAAAAAATTGAAGATAAAGAAATAGAGTATCAAATAAACAAACTTCTGAAAACTAAAGAAGATAATGCCAAAGAGACCGTTGAGTTGAAACCGATTAAGGAACCAATTTCTTTTGACGATTTTCAAAAACTTGACATCAGAACAGCTACCATCATCGAAGCCGAAAAAGTTCCGAAAACAAAGAAACTGTTGAAATTGACTTTGGACACCGGCATTGACAAACGAACGGTCGTTTCCGGTATTGCCGAATTTTACAAACCTGAAGATATTATCGGAAAACAAGTTCAGGTATTGGTCAATTTAGCACCGCGAAAATTAAAAGGCATCGAGTCGCAAGGCATGATTTTAATGGCAGAAAACCCGCAAGGCAAATTAAGTTTTGTTTCTCCCGAAGAAAAATTTGAAAACGGATCTAAGGTAAGTTAATTTTTTCATTTTTATATAAAAATTTAAATCGAAACATTATGGACTATACTCCTTTTACGAAACAAGCTCTTGAAAACTTGAGAAATCCAAATACTTTAAATTGGTTTGTTATACCGCTTTTGGCACTTATGTTTTATGTGTATGCTACCGAAGTTCAAAAAAAGAATTGGAATGCCGTATTTGCCGGATTGGCATTTTGGGGAATGGATTGGATTAATGAAATAATTAATTCGTTGGTTTTGCATTTCTCACATTATGCTCCGATTTGGGGAACACCCGGACAATCGGCATACACGGTTCTTATAGGTTTAAATGTAGAAATTATGTTTATGTTTTCGATTGCCGGAATTGTATGGTCAAAAATGTTGCTTGATGACAAGAATGCAAAAATTCTCGGTATTAACAATCGATGGTTTATCATCATTGCCGGTTCTGTTTTCTCCGTTATTGTTGAATATTTTCTCAATGCGGCAAATATGCTCACATGGGATTACAGTTGGTGGAACGCTAACAACCCGTGGTTAATTGTTCCGTTCGGATATATGACATTTTTTATTGTTGCTTTTTGGGTTTATGATATGAAATCAATAAAAAAACAATTGATGACCGTCGGAAGTATTTTCTCAATTGTTTTGTTAAGTCTGATAATTTTCGGAACTTTGGCTTGGATATAAAAACTTAAAATCATGAATTGGATATTATACATTATTCTCGGTGGGTTTGCCGGCTGGTTAACCGGGCGCATCTTTAAAGGTGAAGGTTTCGGTTTTTTAATGAATTTAATTGTCGGAATTGCCGGCGGTCTTTTAGGCGGTTGGATTTTCAGAATACTTGGATTTTCGGTAGGCGGAGGTATTATCCCTTCTCTTATTACGGCTGTTCTCGGAGGCGGAATTTTAGTTTGGTTACTCGGATTGGGAAAAAAGAAAAAATAAATTCGGACTTATTCGTCTTTTTTGTATCTTTGTATAAAATAATAAGTTCAAATGAATAAAGATCTTATTAATAAAATATCTGATTATCTTATTAATAAACCTGTTGAAAAAGCATGGTTATTCGGTTCATATTCCAAAAATGAAGAAACGAAACAAAGTGATATAGATTTATTGGTAAGGTTTTCGGAAAATGAAAAAATCACACTTTTTTATTATTTACATTTAAAATATGAGCTTGAAAAAATAACCGGAAAAGAAGTTGATTTAATTGAAGAAGGACAATTAAAGGATTTTGCTCTTCATAATTTCAAGGAACAAAATATTTTGATATATGAGAGAAAAACTAAGAGATAAAGGACGATTACTCCATATTATCGAAGCTGTTGAAAATATCTTTGAATTTACGGAAAAACTAAGTTTCAATGAATTTGAAAAGAATAAAATGTTGAAATTTGCCGTAATCAAGAATTTAGAAATTGTCGGAGAAGCATCAAACTTGATTACGAAAAAACTCAAAGAAAAACATCCTGAAATAGAATGGCAAGCTATAATCGGATTAAGACATGTTTTAGTTCACGGATATTATCAAATAAGTAATCGTATTATTTGGAATACAATTCAAAATGATTTAAAACCCTTTAAAAACAAAATAAAAATAATCTTAAACGAAATAAAATAAAATACAATGTTTATATCCATATTTATATTTTCAATCATATTAATTGCAATTGCATTAATCGGTCTCGGCATTCAAACATTCTTTTCTAAAAAGAAAGATTTTCCGGAAACACGTATCGGACATAATAAAACTTTACGCAAAAATAAAATCTACTGTATTAAAACCGAACAAGTTGTACTTGATAAAAATTACAAGCAAGTAAAAGGTATAAAAACGGTTTGTTCGGATTGTTAAAATATTCGAGTATATCAAAATTAAAAGGAAAAGGATACGTTTCATATAAAATGTATCCTTTTTTATTAAATTTGTATCATAATGAAAAAAATAATATTTGTTTTAATACTATTCGGGTTTTCTAAAATTTATTCTCAAAGCAGTTTATCCGTACGACTTTTAACCGTGAGTACGCATCCGTTTGCAAAGCAAAATCTGTCTTTACATCAAAATACAATTGACAATGCGGGTTATGTCACTTTCGAACCCGGTTTGATAATATCATACGACCGCTATCTGGCAAAAAATTTATCCGTCAGATTATCGACTTCTGTTATGAATGACCGTTATAATACCCTTGCCGGGTACAGCCAAATTATGCTGAAATACAAAGTCTTGAAATATTACAAACATTCATTATACATCGGTTTCGGACCTTCGGTATTTTATGAAACCGGCAAATCAGGTATTGAAAATTGGGTAAACGAAGATAATTATAAAACAGCAAATCATACTTTATATAAATTCGGTTGGCTTAGCGGAATGGTTGAATATAATTACTATTTGAATAAACACCTTGATTTTGCTCTGACTTTAAATCATACGCATTCAAAATCGTTGGCAATAAGTGCCGGTGTTCGTTTCGATTTGCCCGATCCGAACGGAAAAGGTTGCGATTGTCCGAGTTTCAGGTAAACCGGAAGAAAGGAAAAAGTTGAAAGTTAAAAGTTTATTGCATTTATAATAATTAGAGGATCTGTCAGAAAATCTTTCTAATAATAAGAATAACAAGCTTTAAAACAAATAAATATGAT
>JANTGL010000020.1 GCA_024762915.1 Bacteroidales bacterium
CAAGAGCCGCAAAAGCATGACCGAATTCATGAGTAAAAACTCTGCCTGAATACTGATTATCCGCCGAACATAAATTATAATAGTTATAGACACCGCCGCCGCCGTATTTCTCGGTATTTACTAAAATGTATATTTGATCGTAAGGAACGTAAGCTGCTAAATCTCTGACAGTTTCAATATCTTGCGTGGTTAAATATCGTTCGTATCCGAAAGTGTTAAAATGCGTATTTAAAACGGTATTTTTCCATAAATCAACAGTCGGTTTATCTGTTCCCGATTCTTCGGAAAAAGCATCAACTGCCCAAAAATTCACATTATTTTTATACGTTTTAAACGGTTCAACATCGAAAAAATAACTCATAAACCGTTTGCAATCGTCATGAAATTTTTTCATCTCTTCTTTGGTATAACCGTCCGGAAGTATTACAATATCAAGCTTTTGGTGATGATTTCCGGAATATCGCAATTTTTGAGTTTGATATTTCTCCTGTTTATCTTTAATAATTGAAAGTGATTTCGGATTAACAACAGTTTCAAATAAAGTATTAAAATCATTATGTTTATTTCGCATTTCAATTCTTATCAAAATTTGATGTTTCGGAAAAGGAACTACCACAGATTCGTAAAAACTTCTGCTTGTATGTTTTGCCTCTTCGGTGTCAATCCATTCAACATATAAAGTAGAAAAGCCCCTTGAATAAAGCAATTTTTCACCGGCAGAATCTAAAACCGAAACTCTGAAATCACCAAAATTAAATTTATCGATTAAATTCTTTTTTGAGCCGCCCCAAAAAGGTTCTTGTTTCAATTTATTAAAATATGCTTTTGTCTCTTTTAAATTTCCGCCGATTGAATAATCAAATCGCAAGGATTTATCAATGAAATAATTATCAAAATTAACTTGTGCGGAAAGATTGATTCCACCAAAAATTGCAATTAACAAAAGAAGTTTTTTCATTAGTATATTTTTTAATAATTTAACAATGAGCCGAATAGTGTTCCGGATTTACTAATTCACGATATTTAGCGACGACATTTTTAAAATCTTCCCATACCGGGCGTTTTAAATTTTGATTTCGTAACAATGCGGAGGGATGATAGGTCGGCATGACCAATCTGCCTTTCCGATTTATCCATTGTCCTCTTATTTGTGTAATTTTGGCGTTCGGATTTATCATGGTTTTTAATGCCGTTGAACCTAAAAGGATTATAATTTTCGGATTAATTATTTCTATTTGACTATACAAATACGGAAGACAAGCTTTTTTTTCACTGTCATTCGGTTCTCGATTATTCGGAGGACGGCATTTTACAATATTGCTGATGAAAACATGTTCATCTCTGTTGAAACCGCTTGCATCCAATATTTTATCCAAAAGCTTACCCGATTTTCCCTGAAAAACAATACCGCTTTTATCCTCATAAAATCCGGGTGCTTCTGCTATCAGCATGATCTCGGCATCGGGATTGCCGTTTCCGAACACGGTATTGTTCCTTGTTTTATGTAAGGGACATTGGGTGCAGAATAATACTTTTTGTTTTAATTCTTCAAGAGCATTCATAAAAGACGGACTTACATCTTAGCGGAAAAGTACTATTAAGTTCTTTTAAACCCATAAAGTTATAAATAAATCCTTCAATTTACTAAATTTTTTATCAAAATTAATGTTTCATAAAATTCCCTGAATAAAAATCGATTCTGAAGCTATCGGGCTTTTGTCAGATTTGCAGACCGACCAAGATTCTTTTTCAGATTTCATGAGAAACAAGCGTTAAAACAACTCAATTTTACATGCCGAAAAATTATCCTATCTTTGCGGCCGATATAAATTCCTATTGTGACTTTTGACGAATTAAATATAAACAAACCTCTTCTGAATGCCGTTGAGGATTTGGGTTTTATAAATCCCACACCGGTTCAGGAAAAAACCTTTCCCGTTATTATGTCGGGAAAAGATGTGGTTGCTACCGCTCAAACGGGAACCGGAAAAACGTTTGCATATCTGTTACCCGTACTTCGGCAATTAAAATATTCGGAACAAAGACATCCGCGTATTTTAATTCTTGTACCTACCCGCGAATTAGTTTTACAAATTATCGGCGAATTGGATAAACTCACCAAGTATATGAATGTTCGCTATGCAGGTATTTACGGTGGCACAAACATCAATACTCAAAAGAAAGTTGTTTATGCAGGATTGGATATTCTTGTTGCCGCACCCGGAAGATTATACGATTTGGCAATGACCGGACTTTTGCGTTTGAAAAATATTCAAAAAGTCGTTATTGATGAAGTCGATGAAATGCTGAATCTGGGTTTTCGTCCGCAACTGATGAGTATTTTTGAAATTCTGCCGAAGAAAAGACAAAATTTAATGTTTTCGGCAACCTTAACGAAAGAAGTTGAAACTTTTATTAATGATTTTTTTATTTCGCCGACCAAAATCGAAATTACACCTCACGGAACTCCTATTGATAAAATTCTTCAATCAGCCTATTTTGTTCCTAATTACAACACAAAAATAAATCTTTTGAATTTACTTTTAAAAGATGAACATTTGGAAAAAGTGCTTGTATTTGTTCACGGAAAAAAGATTGCCGATCGTGTATTCGGAGGTTTATCAGCTGATTATCAAGATTTTTCCGCTGCAATTCATTCAAATAAATCTCAAAATTTAAGAATTAAAACTTTAGACCGTTTTCATAAAGGAGAACTCAGATTACTTATTGCAACCGATATTGCAGCAAGAGGCTTGGACATAACAGATGTTACACACGTCATAAATTTTGATATGCCGGAAACTCCGGGTGATTACATTCATCGAACAGGAAGAACGGGAAGAGCCGACAAACCGGGTAAAGCCATTAGTTTTATTACGGAAAAAGAGCAAGAATTACAGATGCAGATCGAAGAAATGATGAAAAAAGTAATTCCCGTGAAAGATTTGCCGAAAGATTTAAAAATTTCAACAGTACTGACTGAAGAAGAAAAAAATAAACCTTACGATAAAAATTATCTGGAAACCAAATTCAAGCATGATTCGCAAGGTGCTTTTCATGAAAAAAAAGAAAAAAATAAGAAAATAAATTCAGGAAGTCCGAGTAAGAAACGCAAAGTATATAAAAAACCGATTAAACGAAGCGGGAAAAAGTAAATTGTATTTTTTTAATGATTATGGAAAATAAGGAAAACGATCTTAGTAACAATATTATATATTCTCAAGAATCGATTGAGTTTGTAACCACAGCAAATGAATTTTGCAAATTACTTGAAAATCTTAATGATTTTACATTAAGCGAATTTGTTAAAAATACTTATAAAATAAGTTCATTATTGCATTTAAAAGCATTAAATTTTCCGAAACCCGACATCAAAAATAAGATGGCTTCCGAAACTTTTATTACGGAAGCTGATTGGCATTTTATTGATAATGCAATCAGTCAAAAACTCGGGCAATTTGAAATTTATACTGAAATAAGAGAACCTGCAAACACGGATACGCCGATAGAAATAAGTATGTCGGAATGTTTAACCGATACATATCAAGACCTTAAAGATTTTACTCAAATCTATCATATTGCAAGTGAGGATGTTATACTAAACGCCATGAATGATTGCAAAACCAATTTTGAGCAAATTTGGGGACCGCGTATTCTGGCCGTATTAAAAGAATTTCATAATTTGCTCTACGGTATTGAAGAATTAAAAACGGAAGATACTGATATCAATGAAGCAATGTCGAAAGGGAAAAATTGGATTGATAATTTGTTTACGGATGAATCCTGAAATTATCGGCATCTTTCGCTACAGGGAATTTTTCTCTGAAAGCATTCAATTCGGTTAAATTTAAGTTCAATGTTTCAATATTTTCTTCATGAGCTTTCGTTTTACTGATACTGTTTCCTCTCGGATCAATAACAACAGAATCGCCCGAATGATAAATATTATTACCGTCGTCCCCTACCCTGTTTACACCGATTACATATGCCTGATTCTCAATTGCTCTAGCTCTAAGCAAAGTTTTCCAAGCATCATTGCGACGTTCAGGCCAATTGGCAACATAAATTAATAAATCATAATTCACATTATTTCGGCTCCAAACCGGAAATCGTAAATCATAACAAATTAAAGGCATTATTTTCCAATCTTTTAATTGTGTAATCAATTGAGTTTTTCCTTGAGTATAAAATTGATCTTCACCCGCAAATGAGAATAAGTGTCTTTTATCATAAGTTTCATAAATTCCGTTCGGATGCATCCAAATTAATGTATTGAAATATGCACTTTCTTTTTCAGTAATAACAGTTCCGGTAACTACGGCATTTTTTAATGATGCGAATTCTTGTAGTTTTTCAATAATCTCGTTTTGAGCGGGAGCAAATTTACCGGGTTGCATAGAAAAACCCGTAGCAAACATCTCAGGCAAAATAATTAAATTGGTTTCTTCATTAACAGAATGTACTTTTTCCGTAAAATTTTTAAGATTTGCATCTATATTTTCCCAAACTAAATCGGATTGTATGATTGTTACTTTCAGGTTCATATTATTGTTTCGCATAGAATTTTTTCACACAGATAACACAAATTTCACGGATTCATTCTTTTTGCACAGAAATTTATTTCTTATCTCATACAGATTTCACTAATAACACGGTTTTTTCTGTGATGTCAGTGAAATCTGTGTGACATTTTCATTCAATTACAAATTTCCTTTTATACAAACCTTCCATTCCCTTATATTGTTCTTTTATGGCTTTCATATCAGCATCAATATCACCGGAGGGTACAAATTCTCCGAGAAAACCGGCTGTTTTGGTTTTAAAATCTGAAAAAGTTAAATAAATAGGGACTTTTGCTTCAAGTGCAATTCTGTAGAACCCGGTTTTCCATTCAGGATTCGGCGAACGTGTTCCTTCGGGAGTAATTGCCAGTATCATTTTATCTGCTGTTCTGAATTCCTCCGCAATTTGTTTTACAATACCTCCCGGATACTGACGATTTATAGGAATGCCTCCCCAACGGCTCAATAACCATCCCATCGGAAAAAAGAAAAACTCTTTTTTAATCATAATCTTCGGTTCCATGCCCGTTGCCCAATTATACATTTTTCCCATAACCATATCCCAAATACTGGTATGAGGTGCCAAAACACATATATATTTCGGAACCTCGGGAACTTCACCTGCAAACTTCCATCGGATTATTTTAAAAAATGATTTTCCTATAAATTTTTTAAATGATGCCATACTTATTAGTTGAAAGTTAAAAGTTAAAAGTAAAAGTTTGAAAACTAAATATCCGAAGAAAGATACTTTTTATTTTCCTGATTAAAAACAAAAATAAAATAATTAAAGAAGAAAGCAAAAAAGACGATGCCGGCGATGGTATTGAACATTGATTCAAAAAGAAAATTAAAACCGGTAATTAATAAAAAAGATAAAAACAGATAATTTTTTCTTTTGAAAGAAATAATAATCGGATAAATAAACAATGCTGTTAAAAGTAAAAATCCGAATATTCCGTATAATACAAATTCTTCAAGAAATTGATTGTGGACATTAAAGTTTTGTTTATTAATAAACGAAATATCTTTATTTGAATATTTCACATAAGTATTATTAAAAATATGTTGAAAATTCTCGCTTCCGATTCCGGTCCAAAAATTATCTTTAACAATATCAATACCGGCTGCCCAAAGCCCGATTCTTTCGGCAGAATTTTTCGAAACAATTAATTTATCAGTTTTTTCTACAGTCACAATCTTATTTATAGTCAATTGAATTCGCTTGTTTTTCAGAACAAAAAAGGTCATTAAAAATATTAAAAAAACGGTTAAAATTTTATAAATAAGTTTTCCCGAAAAGAATATTTTATGAACCAATTGCCAAGAAATCAAAATAAACAAAGAAATTATTCCTGCTCTGGATGACAATAAAAATACCATTAAAATAAAAAATCCGATCAATAACCAATACAAAATATTCTTTATTCCGGAATTAAAAATATTTTGCTTTTCTTTTAAATAAAAAGTAATTGCCATAGCAAAAACAATATACATACTGAAATAACTGCGATGATGAAAAACAGATAAAAACGATTGTTGATAATAACTGTATCCGTATATTGCGTGTTTGTATACCAATGAACCCTCTTCATTAAAGGATATTGCATGATAAGTTGCAATTCCCAGGCAAATAACAGACATTATTATATTTGACAAGACAAATAAAATTAAGAACAGTATTTTTTTTTCTTTAAATGATTGTTGCGAAAGAGCAAACAATAAAGGAAAAATTAATAAAGTAAGTTTTTGCAGTATTTGTTTTAAGATAAGATTTGTATTTTCTGCAAAAATTAAATTACTTACAACAAATAAAAAAAGAATGATTTGAATAAAAAAAACAAAGAGGACAAATCGATTATTAAAATTTTTCTGAAAGCGTTGCTTAAAATTCAGCTCTAAAACAGAAAATAACAACCAGCCGACAATGAAATCAGATAAAATCCAACGATAAGAAGGAATCCAAAAGGAAATAATTAACGCAAAAAATAAAGATGCGCCGGAAACAAAATTATAATATTTTTTCGGAATGTCAGTCAAATTATTTTTTAAAAACGTCTGAAATAACTGATTTTATTCTTTGTTTATCATTGTTGTTTAAATTGCTTCCCGAAGGCAAACACAATCCAATGTCAAAAAGTTTTTCGGAAACACCGTTTAAATATTTCGGATATTTTTCAAAAACGGGTTGCAGATGCATCGGTTTCCATAGCGGACGTGTTTCAATATTTTCCTTTTCAAAAGCAAGCCGTAATGTTTCACGAGATATTCCGCCGGTTTTTGTTTCATCAATCAGAATTGTTGTTAACCAAAAGTTGGAATAATAATCGGAATTCGGTTCTTCGAGTATACTTACTCCTTCAATATCTTTAAAAATATCGGAATAAAATTGATGATTATTTCTTCTGCTTTCAACTCTTTCATTGACAACTTCCAATTGTGCACGACCGATACCGGCAACAATATTGCTCATTCTGTAATTATAACCGATTTGCGAATGTTGATAATGCGCTGCGGTATCTCTGGCTTGTGTTGCCAGAAACCGTGCTTGTTTAATATAATCTTCATTATCTGAAATCAATGCACCGCCACCGGAAGTAGTAATAATTTTATTTCCGTTAAAAGAAAGAATACCGAATGTTCCGAAAGTTCCGAGTTTTTTACCTTTATAAGTACTTCCCAGGGCTTCGGCCGCATCTTCAATTACCGGAATTTCATATTTTCCGGCAATTTCCATTATCTTATCAATTTTTGAAGGCATTCCGTAAAGATGTACCAAAATAATTACTTTGGGTTTCTTTCCTTTTTCAATTCGCTCTTTGATTGCCGCTTCAAGAAGTTCAGGCGACATATTCCAAGTTTCTTCTTCAGAATCGACAAATACCGGCTTTGCACATTGATAAACAATCGGATTAACCGATGCCGAAAATGTAAAAGATGATACCAAAACTTCATCATCTCGTTTTATTCCGAGAATAATTAATGCTAAATGCAAAGCGGAAGTTCCTGAAGCAAGTGCCGCAACACTTTTAATATTAAGGTAATTTGCCATATCATTTTCAAACCTGTCAACATTAGGACCCAGAGGAGCAACCCAATTATCGGCAAATGCTTCTTTTATATAATTTATTTCATTTCCGCACATATGCGGCGATGAAAGCCATATTTTTTCTTTCATATTACTTTGTTTTAATAATCTTTCCGGGGTTTCCGACTACGGTACAATTATCCGGAATATCATTTAAAATAACTGCTCCGGCACCTATGATAACATTAGAACCTATTCTAATATTCGGTATAACGGCTGCTCCGGCACCAATTTGCGTATATTTCCCTACTTTAACATTTCCGCAAAGAGTTGCATTCGGAGATATGTGTGAAAAATCATCAATTCTACACTCATGATCTATTGATGAAGCAGTATTAATTATAACATGTTTACCAATTTCAGTAGCCGTATTAATAACTGCTCCGGGCATAACAACCGTTCCTTCACCAATGTTAACATTTTCTGAAATAATTGCAGTAATGTCTAATGCTGTTCCAAAATCGACTTTCTCTGAAATTTTATCAACAATTTTTTTTCGTATCAGATTATCTCCGATTGATATTATTAAAGTATCATCTTTAAGAATTTGTTTATTAAAAGTCCCGAAACATCTGATTCCGGCAACTTCTTTTATCTCAGAGTTATCATCAAATAAACCGTTTATTTCTGTTTCGTTTTTTTTCAGAATATCAATAATAACTTTTGCATGTCCCGATGCTCCGTATAAAAACATATTAATTCCCTTTAAATTTTTCTGCTGTCGCAGAATTAACCGAACTTATTCCTTCAGATTTAAATACTTTTTTTACTGTCAAAAATAAGATTTTTAAATCGAGTAAAAAAGAAACATTATCAACATACCACACATCGTATTTGAATTTATCCTCCCAACTTATTGCATTTCTGCCGTTTACCTGTGCCCAACCGGTAATTCCGGGTTTTACTTCATGACGTCTTTTTTGAAAATCATTGTATAATTTCAAATATTCGGGAAGTAAAGGGCGCGGACCGATTAAAGACATATCTCCTTGTATTACATTCAAAAGTTGCGGAATTTCATCCAGTGATGTTTTTCTGATAAACTTTCCGATTTTAGTTAAACGTTTTTCATCGGGTAACAAATTTCCGTTTTCATCTTTTTTGTCATTCATTGTTTTAAACTTAATGACTTTAAAAATTTTGCCGTTTTTTCCGGGACGTTGTTGGGTGAAAAATATTTTTCCTTTTTTTCCGGTAATCAATAAAAAAAGAATAACTGTAATAAAAACGGGCAAGAGTATAATAAATGCAATACAAGCAATCAAGGAATCAAATATTTTCTTAAAATAAATATACATAAGCTAATCAATGTGTAAAAATTCTGCTAATTTTTCGGTATTGTTTTTAATTGAATAACGGTTTTCGGCTAATTTACGTGAATTTTCGGCATACCTGACTAATGTCTCACTATCAATTTTGTAAAATGAAATTATTGCATTAACTAAAGCATCTTCATCGTTAGGTTTTACAGATATTCCGCATTCAATTTCATTAATCGGATTATTATGATCTCCTTCCGTAGAAACTAATAAAGGATGCCCGGCAGCAAGATATTCTGCAAGCTTATTTTCACTTCCGTAAAGGACTTTCCCTGTAGATAAGAATAACACATCAGCTTCAGATAATTTCTCAGGAACTTTATATTTCGGAACAGATTTATGCCACTTAATAATTGAAATATTTTTTGTTAAATTTATATAATCATTGCGTTTTTTACCGTCACCGACAATATGAATTTCAATTTTATTTTTATACTCATCATTAATAGTTTCCGCAGCTTTTAATAATGTTTCTAATCCATGGACAACATCAATACCTCCTAAATACATAACAGAAATTTTATTTTTTTCTTTTTTATGATAAATACTATTTGAAAAGTTAGTTAATACAACCGAATTCGGTAAATATAAAATCTTGTTATCATTAATATCATAATGATTTTTGAGATAGGGGGAGGTAAGAGGAGACAAAACAATTATTTTTTGAGATTTTTTTACAGTCATTTTTTCAATATGTCTAAAAACTCGAGATTTCCAAGAACTGTTTGTCCATAACTCCATATCAATAAATGTTTGCGGCCACAAATCTCTGATTTCGAAAACAAAAACACTTTTATTTTTTTTAGCCAAAAAAGAACTTGCAAAAGCGGCAAAAGGATGAACGGTAGATCCTATAATTATATCAGGTTTTTTAACTTTGATCTTTTTTTGAAAAAATAACACTTTATAAGTAAATTGAAATAGATTGATTACTCGTTTCCAATTATTTTTTTTATAAGCAATTGTATCTATCCAAACAAAATTAACTCCCTTAACATTTTCAATTACAGTACCTTTTTCATTAATAATATATTTTTTGGAAAGATGATTAAACTTACTTGCAATAATATAAACTTCACATCCGAATTTATGAACTAATTCATTTGCAAAGTCAAAATGCCTTGTTCCGCCGGCTTCTCGCGGTGGAATTGCATAATGATTAATAATCCAAATAGTTGTTTTTTTATTTTTATTCATACTTCAGAAGGTAAAAGTCTTCTATAAGCAATTCCTTATAATTAAGAAGTACTAATATTATAATAAATCTCAATTAGTTTTTTTTCTTCAACGGCCCAATTATATTTATCAATTACTGCTTTTTGACCGTTTAATCCCATTTCTTCCGCTAATTTATCATCATTCAGAATTTTATTAATTGCATCGGCAATTTCTTTCGGATTATAAGGATTAACACATAATCCGCATTTATTTTCTTCAACAATTTTCTGCCATAACGGTATCTTTGAAGAAATAACCGGAATTCCGGCAAGCATATATTCAAATAATTTTACGGGTAATGCATCTATATAATTAATTGTCGGATATAATGTAACCAAACCTATTTTTGATTCTTCATAAATTTCTTTAACTAATTCTCTGCTCGCAAATCCGTGTTCAATCACTTTATTCCATGAGCTATAGTTCATAACTTCATTTCTTAATTTATTATCGGTAAATTTTCCGGCAAGATTCAATTTACAATTCGTAAATTCCATTGCCTGAACAATTTCAGATACACCTCTAATTCCGGCTATTGCACCTACATAACAAACAGCATTTTTTTTATTTTGCCAAATTATATCAGATTTTAATTCTTTAACTATCGGATAATTTTTTACTGATTCCGTATTTTTATTAATTTTTAAAAATCTGTTTTTTATAAAATCAGTTGCCGTAATTATATAAGTAAATTTCTTTACATTCTTATTTTCATAGCGTTCAAAAATATTTGAAATTATTTTTTTAAGAAATAAATTCAAATACGGTTTACTTAATATCTGAAGAGGTACATCTTCATGAGTATCATAAATTACTTTTTTTCCCTTTTTTACTAATTTTTTACCTGTAGAAATTAATTCAGGATCATGAAAATGATAGATATCAGCATCAATCTCTAATGCTTTTGAATAAATTTTTGAAGGAGATTTTATCATTCGAAATATTCGGGATTTTTCCTTTCCGACATCATATATTTTAACATTCTCTTTTGTTTCATTGCCATTATCATCTGCAACAATTAGATAGACATTAAAACCATTTTTCTGCAAACTAATACATTCTTTTATAAAAATTCTTGTATCATAACGAGGGTGAACAGAAGTAAGATGACATATTTTTTTCATATCCGTTTTTTTTCAGGAAAAATAATAAATGCTAACAATAAAACAAGCCAAAATCCATGTGTAAGGATAACTGTTAAGAATGCAGAACTTACAAAGGTTATCATGTAAAAAATAAATAACCCGAAATATTTGGAATCTAATTTTATTGAATTTAATAAAGCGAATAATAATGAAAACAACAGTGAAAATAAAACGACACCAAAATAACCGAAATTCATAAATCCGTCACTAATTATTCCATTATTTGCACTCATTTCCGGTTTATTAAAATAAACATCTCCAATTATATGTGCCGGCATCATATCATTAGAATATTCAATAAAATTTTTAAAAATACTGTGAGATAAATATAAGTAATTATGATTAAAATAATCAAAATAATATTGATTTAACATTGACGGTACAAAAAAAACGCGCCTGACAAAAAGTGATTTAAATAAATTATTAGTTACAAATGAATCAGGGATATTAATTAAAAGTAAAAGTAAAAAAATAAAAATCATAGTCAGTTTTATTTTTTTGCCGTAATCTTTTCCGAAGAAATAATAAAAAAGAATTACTACAGGTGTAAAATAAACACTTTTATGACCGGAAACTAAAAACAAATATATTAATATCGCTAATGAAAAGAATACAAAAAAATTATTTCTTCTTTTCAGACTATAAACTAAAATAACAGGAATGATTACTTTTGCTATCCATCCGAAAGCATATGATGACAAAAAAGAAAGATTACTTTTATATTCACTTCTTACTTCATAAATATCATTTAGTGACAAAACATTTGTATCAATATTAAATTTCATATCTAAAAAAATCGGAATAAGAAGAATAACTGCAAAAAATAATAATACATAATATTTTATTGTGTCATCTAAATAAAGTGTTTTTATCTTAAATTTTATTGTTGAGAATAAAGCAACAATAATAAAAAATGTAACAATCGAATAAAAAACCAATCTTGATCCGTCTGAATACGAATACATTATACTTCCCGGTACAAATATAAGTACTAATAAGAATAAATATAAAGCATATATAAATTGACTTCTTCTATAAATTACAGATAAAACAAATACGAAGAAAATTAACCATAATTTACTCTCAATATATTTACTGAGTAATAAATGCAAATTAAGACCTATATTCTCATAAAATTTTACAACATAACTTATGTAATAATATTCCAACAAAAAATCAACTGCAAAAATTAACAACACAGAAATAATAAAATCTTTGTTTAAAGCTAATTTTATCGGATATATTTTAGTTATATCTGAATGTTCTTTCATCTTAAATTTGTGTAAGAATAATTCTTAAAAGAATTAAAAATATTACAGTCGGAAACACATATTTTAATATTACAAAAATTATTTTATATAAATTTATCTTTGCAATTTTTCCAATTACAAGTAAATATAAAAATCTCAAAATAAATCCGGATAAAACATACCAAAATACAGCAATATAATCGTTTTCGGTTTTTATTGAAACAATAATCAATAAACTTATTCTGCTTACAAAAGTTACAAAATTAAAAATTAAATTGGTTCTCTGACGTTCGTAAACAGCAAATAAAGTGGTCAAGGGAGATGATAAAAATATCATAAAAATCCACAAACTGAATATACGCGAATACTTTCCGGCAATTATCCATTCTTTCCCGAAAACAAACGGGAAAATAAAATCACCAAATATACCGACAACAGCAAGCGGAATAAAAGAAATTAATACTAATTTTTTAAAAACACCAAATGTAAAAATCGCAATATCTTTACCTTCGTTTTTTATATCATTAGCTTTTTTAAAAAAAGCTTGTCCCATCGAAAATGCCAATAAAGAAAAAGGTAAGAGTAAAATTTTATATGCAAACGAGAAATGTCCGGTAATATTCTCACCGAAAAATTGAGTTATAATAATAATCGGCAATTGAACGGATAAAACATTTAATAATTCCGACCAAATATCAAACAAGGGAAATTTTTTATACCGCCGTGAAAGTGCAAGAATTTTAATTCGTTTAACATCTTTAAAACTTCCTTTAAATTCTATTAACATTTTACGAAAAAGAAAAAGCATTGAACTTAATTGTCCGAATATCCAACCGAAAACCAGTCCGTAACCGCTCTTATCAATTATCCCGGAAGTTAAGCTGATTGCTGAATTAGAAGATGTCGCTACAACTTTCGACACCGCAATATTTTTAAACTTATTACTTCTGTTAAACCAATAATTAAGAGCTTTGTATACGCCTAAAGAAAATACGGATAAGGGTAAAAAATATAACAATCCTGAAATTCTGACATTACCGGATAATTCCGTAATTTGTTTATTAAAAAGAATAACGACAATTAAAATAACAAGGCTTATTAAAACAGAAATTATAAAACTTAACGAAAACAAATTAACAGCATCTTCATTTTTTTTCGGTAACATAATTGCCAATTCATATCTTCCGGTAGCAAAAACTGCCAGAACTGATGCAAAACTCATATATAAAGCCAACACACCAAAATCTCCGGGTGTATATAATCGAGTTAAGAAAGGGGATATTAAAACAGGAATTATTTGAGCGACAGTTGTTCCGGTAAAAAGTGTCAGCGAATTTTTAATAAAATCCGATTTATTGATATATTTTTTAATTCTTTTAATCATCTTCAAATAATGAATTATCAATAATAAACCGGATTTATTTTAAGCAATCTCTAGTTGTGAAAAATTCTTTTTCATTAAAAAAGTTCATTTTTTTATCTTTTCCCGAAAGTTTCAATAATTCTTCGGGTAGTTTCCAATCGATATTTAATTCCAAATCATTATAAATAATTCCGTCATCAAAATCAGGTGCATAAATATTATCAACTTTATATTGAAAAATTGCCGTTTCGCTTAACACGACAAATCCGTGAGCAAATCCGCGAGGAACAAAAAATTGGCGTTTATTTTCCTCAGAAAGAAATACGGCAACATGTTGTCCGAAAGTCGGAGAATCCGTTCTAATATCTATGGCAACATCAAGAACCTCTCCGACAACAGCTCTTACAAGTTTTGCTTGTGTATAAGGCGGACGTTGAAAATGCATACCTCTCAAAACCCCTCTGCCCGATTTCGATTCATTTTCCTGAACAAAATTTATTTTCCCGATTTCCTTTTCAAATTCGTCTTTTCGAAAGGATTCGAAAAAATAACCTCTTTCATCTCCGTGAATGACAGGTTCTATAATTACTAAATCGGGGATTTGTGTTTTTATGAACTTCATTATATAAATAGTTTAGAAGTTTAATAGTTTTTAGTTTAACAGATTATTCGGTATTACCCGGTTACTTATTAATTCTTGACAGTTGACTGTTTCTCAATGCATTAATTTGTCTTGACAAATTTTCTGTAATACTTCTTATATTATCATATTCCTTATCATTAATATAATTCAAATCTTTTGAAACAATTGTTTGACTTAATACTTCCATAAGACTGCTGTATGAAATTTGGGAAAACCAAGATTGATCTTTTAAACTTGAACGAGATGTTCCTTCTGCAATATTTGAACTGACAGAAATAGCTGCTCTTCTCATTTGGCTTACCAAACCGAACTTTTCATCTTCAGGAAACTTTTTTGTTATTTTATAGATTAATTTTACAAATAATCGTAGTTCATCCCAAAATTTCAATTTCTCAAATGAAAAAACTTTATTTTCCATAATTTAATTTTAAACTAATCAACTTTTAAACTTAAAAAGTTACTGAATTAAATTTAATAAATATTCGCCGTATTGATTTTTCTTCAAGGGTTCGGCAAGTGTTTTTAACTGTCCGGCATCAATAAATCCTTTTTTGTATGCAATTTCTTCGATACAGGAAATTTTAAGACCTTGACGGGTTTCGATTGTTTCAATAAATCGTCCGGCATCAATTAAGGATTCATGCGTTCCGGTATCAAGCCAGGCATAACCGCGTCCCATCAATTCAACTTTTAAACGTTTCCGATTTAAATATTCCCGGTTAACAGAAGTTATTTCCAATTCACCTCTGTCTGAAGGTTTCACGTTTTTTGCAATTTCAATAACTTCATTCGTATAAAAATAAAGCCCGGTTACGGCATAATTTGATTTCGGATGTTCCGGTTTTTCTTCTACCGAAATAACATTTCCTTCATTATCAAATTCAGCAACACCGTATCTCTTCGGATCTTTTACGTAGTAACCGAAAACAGTTGCAACTTTCTCTTTCTCAACATTTTCTCTTGCAGATTTCAATAATTTAGGCAAACCGTGACCGTAGAAAATATTATCGCCCAAAACCAAAGCAACATCATCATTACCGATAAATTCTTCACCGAGAATAAAAGCTTGCGCCAATCCGTCGGGACTGGGTTGTACTTTGTAAGAAACAGTTAAACCTAGATGATTTCCGTTTCCGAAAAGTCTTTCAAAATTTCCGATATCTTCGGGTGTTGAAATAATTAAAATATCTTTAATTCCTGCTAACATCAACACAGACAGGGGATAATAAATCATTGGTTTATCGTAAATCGGCAGTAATTGTTTTGATACGGCTTTGGTAATCGGATACAAACGTGAGCCGGAACCTCCGGCAAGAATTATTCCCTTCATAAGTTATTAATTTCAATTATTATTTTTTCGTATATTGCTTTATATTCTTCCCATTCGGGAATATTGAAATTATTATTGTGCCATAAGATAACAAAGTTTCCTTTGTATTCTTTTACGACATCTTTTAAAGCTGCAAATTTACCGAAAAAACTTTCTTTACCGGAATATTTTTTCACTAATGCCTGTTCCATTACAATCAAAGGTATTTCCTTCAATTTCAACTTTTTTCTTGTCAGAATATTAAAAAGCGAATATTCGAAACACGTTCCTGCTCTGAAACCGACATGATTAATAAAACTCATCGTGCTGTCAAATTTCAAACCTGCATCTTCCTGAATTTGCCAAGTTGTCGGATTTTCAAAACGTAGAAAATGTTGCCTGCTTTCGGTAATTTTAATTCCGGAAGGAAATCTTTTCATTTCTTGAAGGAATTTATCTTTATTATTATATGAGCGGTATGTTCCGTGAACTCCGACAATATGCCCCCTCTCTTTTATATGCTGCATTGTTTTTACAAGCGCCTCATCGGTAATATTATATTGAACATCTTCTTCGCCGAGCATTCCGGGAATAAAATAAAAATGCGACTTTAAACCAACTTTTTCAGATAAATTCATCAGGTAATCAAAGGTATCATACGGGTCTTTTTGTTTACCGGTTTTAATTTGGAAATAAAATTTAAACGTATTAATCGCCTTTTTAAAACTTTTTCTTTTAAAAATATCACCGCCCGTTGCTTTTATCACTTTCGTGAATTTATCGTAACGCGCAAAAAAATCAATATCGTGAGTAATTAACGGTTTGTATTGATGATTGTTTTTAATTTCAAGTCCGAGAAACTGAAACATCTTTCGCGACATTTCAAGATATTCGTTGACAATCGGTCTTTCGTTAAAATAAAATTTTACGGAAAGTTGCTCTTCATCAGGGGTTCTGCCGTGTGTGTCTTTTTTAGGCAAAACATATTCTTCCCAACGCGTAAGCATAAAAAAGGAAGATGCAAAAA